>JAZDGZ010000706.1:0-2910 GCA_043806375.1 Pseudomonadota bacterium
ATCGTCCCGGAAGATATCCCTCCTTTCATTTCCCCTGGACAGCACGTGATAGTATGCCCCTTCAAATTCTATTCGCCATTACCTTGCCATGTGTTAAACTTATCAAGAAAAAATCCCTGGATCAACTATAATCAAAAATCAAGATGTGACCCCATTTTTGGTCAGTGTATATAGTGTGACAATATATTTAAAATTGCAGGAAAGGGAAAAGCCATGATCGATTTTGACATAATCGTGATAGGAGGTGGTCCTGCCGGTTGCTATGCTGGTTTGACCGCAGCAGCAAAGGGATGCAAGGTGGCGATTTTTGAAGAACATCGATCGATTGGGTGGCCAAGGCATGACCCTGGGTGGCTAATGGAATCTGTATTTGCAAAATCCGTTATTGATAACGTAGGGGATAGGTTTCCCTGGGCTAAGGTAAATGAATACAGGGTGTGTCATTCAGAATCCGGTGATCTTATAGAGAAGAGCAGACTGGGAGGCTATGTTGTCAAGAGAGATCTTCTCGAAAAAGAGATAGCCGCATCAGCCGTAAAGGCAGGGGCAGCCCTCTTTCTTAAAACCGAAGTCACAAAACTGGTCAGAAATGAAGGAAGGGTCGAAGGCGTTGAAACAACCTCCAGCGCCCTGCCAAAGGCCACCGGTCAAATTTTTATCTGCGCAGATGGAATTCGTTCTGCAGGCCGTGGATTCGCGGCACAAGAGGAATTGTGTGAAAATGCGAAACTACGGTCAGGGATAAGTTACCTGCTTGCAAATGCAGACGTATCCGCCGGAGTTATCGATCATTTTCTGTCTCCCGATCCACTCTTAAACTATAGAACCTTCTTTACTCATCAAAAGGGCCTATGTGTTCTGAGTTTTCCGTCTTCTGAAGCATTTTATGAATTGAAAAACAGGAGCGATAACGCTGTCTCCCGCAAAATCAGGAATGCTTACCCATTAGAGATGAGCGGGTATGCAAGTGCAACTTCAGGGAAATACGCAGAATATTTCAAAAACATAGTCAGGGATAATATCCTATTCATAGGGGATGCGTCAGGTGGTGCAGGAAACATACATGGCATGATACAAGGGCAGTTTGCCGGGACAGTTGCTGCATCTGCCATTAAGGATCATGACGTAAGCGAAGAAAGGCTCTTCGAATACCAAGATTTGGTATTTAATACATTGGGAAAGGCGCCGTTTTTCTATTTCTCTGCAAGAGAAGATTTTGGCTCTTTTGATGAGTGGTTTTGCCAAGTTGAAGAGGCGACAAAAGGAATAGAGGCTACGGAATTGGCCCGTTTTCGATGATGAGTTTCGCAGAGTGAAATATGAATCGGATTGCCCTCCTCTCCACGCCATGGCCCCTCTTCAACCGGCCGTCCATTCAGCTGGGCGCCCTCAAGGCCTTTGTGGCCCGCGAAGTCCCGTCGGCGAAGGTCGATGCCCACCATCTCTATCTGACCGTGGCCGAAGCCCTCGGCTACGAGACCTATCGCGCGATATCCGAAAGCACCTGGCTCTCTGAGGCCTGTTATGCCGCCCTCCTCTACCCGGAAAGAGAAGAGGGTATCCGCCGTTTCCGGCAAAGGCAATCCGCAGGCCTTGCCCGAAAATTGGACTTCCCGGACGTCCGCGTTGCCCTCAAAGGGGTAACGGATCGGATCTTGGGTCAAATAGAGTGGAACGCCTACTCCCTGGTCGGTCTCTCCCTCTGTCTCGGCCAGCTCACGAGCGCCGTCTATTTTGCCCGGGAGATCAAGAGAAGGGCCTCTGCCTTGAAGATCGTCGTGGGCGGGTCGGCCTGTTCGGGAGAGATGGGCCGCAGCCTGCTCAGGGCCTTTCCCGAGATCGACTTCGCGGTCAGCGGCGAGGGTGAAAGGCCCCTCGTCCACCTCGTCAAAAGGATCCTCCACGACGCCGACCTTCAAGGGCCTGACCCCATTCCGGGCCTTATTGACCGCTATCAGGACCCGGCAGGCCGCGAAGGCGACTTCGACCAGGTCTCCGATCTCGACCAGTTGCCCGTGCCGGACTACACGGACTATTTCGGGCAGCTGAAGACCATGGATGCCGAGAGGCGATTTTTCCCCACCCTTCCCGTGGAGATGTCCCGGGGTTGCTGGTGGCGAAAGACCGGTACGCTGGAGAGTCAGAAGGGCTGCGCCTTCTGCAACCTGAACATCCAGTGGAACGGCTACCGGGCCAAGTCTCAGGAGAGGATGGTCGGGGAACTGGAGATCCTGGCTGAGAAACACGAGATCCTATCCCTCTCCTTCATGGACAACCTCCTGCCCCGCAAGGATCTCGAAGGGCTCTTCAGGCGCATCGCTCGTCTTGGAAAAGATCTTCGCCTCTTTGCCGAAATCCGGGCTGCGACCCCCTTTGCCGAGCTCCTAGCCATGGCCGAGGCAGGCATGGAAGAGGTCCAGGTGGGAATCGAGGCCCTGAGCAGCCGCCTCCTCAAAAAGCTGAACAAGGGAACGACCGCCCTGGACAACCTGGAGATGATGAAAAACTGTGAAGCCCCGAACCTCCCCGACCTGGCGGCGAATCTGATCCTCAACTTTCCCGGGAGTGACCGGATCGATGTGGACGAAACCCTGAAAAACCTGGAATTCGCCCTTCCCTTCCGGCCCCTGAAGGCGACCCCTTTCTGGCTGGGGTACGGCAGTCCTGTCTGGACCCATTCGAAGTCCTTTGGACTCAAGAAGGTCTTCAACCATCCCCATTATGCCCGCCTCTTCCCGCCGGAGGTCCTTGATAGGCTGGTCCTCATGATCCAGGGTTACCATGGCGGCCTGAGACGTCAGCAGCGCCTCTGGCGCCCGGTTAGACAGGCGCTCGATGGGTGGAAAAAATCCTATTTGAGGCTCCACGAGTCACCCGGGAGCCGCCCTATCCTCTCCTATCAGGAGGGGG
>JAZDGZ010000707.1:0-2515 GCA_043806375.1 Pseudomonadota bacterium
CATGACCTGGGGCTGGACGACCTGTTTGCGGCTGAAGGCGAGGAGCTGGCGCGTCAGGGATGCGGCGCTTCTCCCGGCCCTCAGGATCTCTTCAATATGAGAAATGAAGGGGCCCTGACCGTTCATGTCCATGGACATGAGTTCTGCATTGCCCAGAATGGCGGTGAGGAGGTTATTGAAGTCGTGGGCGACGCCGCCGGCGAGCGTCCCTATGGCCTCCATCTTCTGGGCCTGCCGGAACTGGTCTTCAAGCTTTCTATGGGTCGTTATGTCCCGTATGAAGCTCATGGAGGCCGGCCTGCCCTCCCAGGTAATAAGGGTTGAGGTGAGTTCCACCCATCGTTCCTCCCCTCCCTTGGAATATATGAGCAAGGTTTGGCCGGGAGGAAGGGATTCCCCCTTCAGGCGTCTTGCGTATCTTTCGGTCATTATTTTCTTGTATTCCGGATGGGTGAAATGGGTAATCGGCATCCCTGCCAGTTCATCAGCGGAATACCCGGTCATTTTTTGAACGGCGGGGTTTGAGAACCGGAAGACTTCATCCTGGGCAATGAGGATGCCATCCGTGGCATCATTCACCAGGCGTCGGTACTTCTCCTCTGAATCCTTCAGGTCTTGCTCGAAGCGCTTCCTTTCGGTGATATCCCGTCAAATTGACCATGAGCAAGATTGGACCGCTCCTCCATTCCCAGGAGCCCCGAGCTTTTCCCTGATCTTGCCAGCTCTAAGGCCTTGGATACATCAAAGCCAAGGCCGTTATCGCGGATCAAGAGCGTTACCCCTTTTTCTTCCAGGGCCACCTCCACTTCCGCCCTGTCGGCCCGCGCATGACGGATGACGTTGGTCAGGGCCTCCTGAACGATGCGAAAGCAGGTCGTCTCAATATCCTGGGGAAGACGTTTGATGGAAGGGTCTGCCAGGAACCTCATTTGGATGCCTGATCGCTGGGCCTGTCGATCCACATACCACCGAAGGGCGGCCACCAGACCCAGGTCATCCAGCAGAGAAGGCCTCAGGTCCAAAGAAAGGTTTCTTACCTGTTGGACCGCCCTTTCCACGATGGCTATATCCTCCTTGAGGTAAGAGCTTATGGGTGAGGCCTCAGGCAGACGCAGGGTGGTCTGCAAGCTGATTTTTGTGGCTGTCAGAACCTGCCCGATCTCGTCGTGGAGTTCTCGTGCGATGCTCCGTCGTTCCGCCTCTTGTATCTCCAGCAATCGACGGGAAAGGGCCTTCAGTCGTTCCTGACCGGAGCGAACCTGGTCAAAAAGAACCCCAAGCTCGCGATGACGCTCGCGGAGTTCTTTTTCCACCTTTTTTAGGCTCCCGATGTCTTTGAAGGCGGCACCCGCAAACGCAACATCTCCTGCCTCGGCAAAGATGGGCACGGCAGAGACCTCCAGGCAGATCGTCCCATCGGGCTTCCTGATCTCCAGGTCGCCCACGGAGGAACTCTCGCCCTGCAACGCCCTAGTCAGAGGAGACCGCTCAGGGGGGTAAGGATAATCTGTGCCGGCAAGGTAGGCCTTTGGAAGGTCCATGAGAGGATCTCCCTGATCCCCTGTGCAGATCTCGACACCGAGTAATTCCCGGGCGGACTTGTTGCCATGGAGAGGTATTCTGCCTGGGCCAACAATGATCACAGGCACGGGAAGGTGCTCAAGGATTTGGAGGCCATGCTTTTCAAGGAGTTCCTTGGAAGACACATCCGACTTAGCTACTTGGTCTTCAACTTCCATATCAGCACCGATGATGCAGACAATGTTTCGGTCCGAACCCCGTTCCTGCCGTTCAGCAGGGCGGAGCGAAGGAGGCTGAGCGGTTGAATCCCCAAGAGTCTATCTGTTGACGCATAGTTTGGCTTGCCGACAGCCCCAGATATCCAATAATTACAAACAATAAGAAAAACATCAACCACTTTTTATGCGCGCGGTCACATCTTTACGGGCTGTTGCCCAAATCTGCTCTTGGGGTGACGGGGTCAGATCTTTCATTTTGACATATCGGAAGCTTCAGATCGTGCCGATATTCCTTAAGAGGGCCTGTTTGTCAATTCGAAAGATCTGACCCCGATCGACATCGTCCCCTTCGCCGCCTGTGGCTTCTCCCTGGTCCTTTTTGTCAAGGTGCAGAAAGCAGGAAATCTCTTATATTCACATGCCTTATTCCCTTGAAATTGCCGCCTGTCATCTCATCCATGGAGACGACGATTTTGGTGAAATTGTCCTTGATTTCCAGAAGGTTGCCGAATTCACGGTCATGAACCTTCTGATCAGTTATCATATAAGCGACTTGCACATAGAGCCGCTCCCCCCTTTTTTCACATGAAAAATCGATCTCTTTTTGTCCAATCCTGCCCACGGTTACATCATACCCTGATCTCTTAAGGTGAATGAAGACAAGGTTTTCCAGTATTTGGCCGATATCAGCCTGCCGGTAGCCTATGATCGTGTGTCTCAGGCCCAGATCTTCAAAATAGTATTTCTCACCGATCTCAAATATCTTTTTGCCTGCA
>JAZDGZ010000708.1:0-5048 GCA_043806375.1 Pseudomonadota bacterium
CGTTTTCAGTAGGGGGCCTGCGGGCCCCTGGGACCATTCCACCATCCACGCCAGCCTGTCCCTGCGACCCTGATTCACCCCGATGCCCAGGGCAATCCCCAATAGCAGGATCAAGGTAGACTGCCTGACCATTCGAAAAACCGTCTTTCCGGACCCAGCGCCTCTTATCATTTCTCAACCATTTACCGTGAAAATACGCTCGTAGGGGCGTAGTTTATTCGCCTCTGGCGGATTTATCTCCGCCCTGCGGGCGCACGTAAAGTGCGCCCCTACATTCTTGTACGCCTTTGGCGTATTCATCTATGGGGGTGGCCGGCACCCAGGTCATGAGCGTTTACGAAGCCAATTTTTGGCTGGAGAGAAAATGCCAGAAACGTATAATCCTGTCAAGAAATTAGGGTTTCCGGGTGGGGAGGGGAGGGAGTGGGTGGCGCCGTTTTAGGCCGAGAAGGATCATGGAGACTGTGACAAGGCCGGCATACCCTGCCATGAGAAGGTAGCTCCCCTGGTAGGAGCCCGACACATCTTTTATCAATCCCGTGGTGAAGGGCCCCACCACAATGCCCAGATTCACACAACTTGTGACGATGCCATAGCCAAGCCCCAGCCTTTCCGGCCGAACAACATCGGGCACGAGGGCGTAGATCGGCGTCGGCACCATGCTCTGCCCCATGCCGATAAGCAGTATGAGCGCAACCAGCCAACCCGTTGTTGAAGGGATCCACGCCATCAGAAGCGCCAAAAGAATCCCGGCAACGCCTATGAGGGAGGCCTTGTGATCCCTTTTGTCTATCACATAACCCACGAAAGGACCCAGGAACAGGGCAGGCCATAGAAATAGGCTCGTGTGGAAGCCGGCCGAGGCAATAGAAAACCCATTCGCCTTTAACAGGCCCGGGGTAAAGGTATACATGGAAATGGTGGCTGCATTGTAAAGCATCCAGGCCGCTCCAACGAGCCAGATAGATGATCCGGTGAGCCTCAATCCTTCCAATAAGGGCTCGGGCGGCCCTGACAGAGGCTTCCCCTTTTTAGGCGCCGGGGCAAAGAACAGGAGGAAGACCACCAGGGCCAGCAGGGCGACCCCGGCGCTGAACCAGACGCTTGCCCGCCAGCCCAGGCGCCCTCCTAAGACGGAGAGGAAGTTGAGGGAAAGAACGCTCCCCAGGGGCATGGCCGTGTTAAATACACCCATGGCAATCCCTATCTCGCGACCGACAAACCACTGGGCGAGCAACTGAGGGGCCACGATAACCAGGGTAATGGCGCCTGCCCCTGAGACGAACCTCCCGAGGGCCATTACGGGGAAGGCATCTCCCGAAGCGAAGAGGGCAATGCCTGCAATGGTCAGGACGAGAGATATGGCGCCTATGGCCTTTGGGTTGTAGCGGTCTGAGAGGAGGCCCATGGGGATGGAGACGATGATTCCCGGCAAGGCGAAGAAGCTCATCAGGCTCCCCGCCTGGGCATGGGAGAGTTCAAGTTCTCCCATAATAAGGGTCAGGACCGGGGGAAGAGATTGCATTGCGAATGCAAAGGCCAGGGTACATAGATACATCACACCCAGGATAACCCATCGTCGTCCCGAATCACTGCCGGAATGGTCTCTATCGGTTTTCATGGTTCAAAGAGGATTTTGTAAGCATTCCCGTAGAGCATGCCCTCTATGGTGCGCTCGCTCAAGGGCAAAGATTTTATGACTTCGATGTTGTCGCCGATGTCCGCAGGCATGGGCGGCCAGTCGGAACCGAAGATGACCTTGTCCCCGTTCCTGTCCAGCTCCGGGAAATAGGTAAGGAGTTTTTGCGGGGGAAGGCCGGTAATGTCCATGTAGACATTCCTGTGGAGACGGGAGAGGAAGAAACATTGGTCGTACCAAAAGCCCCTTCCGCTGTGGGCCATGACGATATTCAGGTCGGGAAAATCAACGGCCACATCATCAAGGAAAAGGGGTTCACAGTACTTGAGCCTGGTACCCTTGAATATGGAAGACCCGACATGGAAAATGACAGGTATTTTCAGTTCCTGGGCCTTGGCGTAGAGGGGGTAGAGGATGGCGTCGTTCGGGTAGAAAAACTGGTACGACGGAAGGAGCTTGAGCCCCCTGACCCCGCACTCCTTCACGTAATACTCCAGTTTGGCCGCCATGTCAGGATGGGTGTTGGGGTTCAGCGAGGCAAAGGGGAGAAGCATGTCCCGGCCGTGGCAATATTCGATGACCTCCTCTGTGGTGACAAAGGCACTCGTGGGGGGGGCGTATTCCGGAAGGACTACCGCGTAAGTCACGCCCTGGCTCTTGAGGTATGCCGTGAAGACCTCCGGGTCCTTTGCGAACTCCTCCATCCTGGCAAAAAAGCCGGGATTTACCTTCTCGACGTGATTGAGGGCCGTAGGATGGAGCCTGTCCCTCTTGAGAAGATGGGTGTGAAAATCGATGATCTTCATGGGTGCCGTGCCTCAAAGACCTGTATAGGGTCAGGAGAATAGATGAAGGCGCTTGCTCTGTCAATGAAAAGCGCGGCCTCAGGATATGGGAGAAGGCGAGGAGTGGCTTTCTTATCCACGTCAGGGCTCGGCTAGATGTCCCCAAGCCTTCTTACAAGGAGGGTCGACAGGGTCATGAGAATTCCCACGCCAAGAATGCCTATCTGAAAATTCCAAAGGTCTGCAACGGCGCCCAAGATGGAAGGGGTCATCCCGCTACCCAGACCGACGGCGATAGCCACAACCGCGCCGGTAAAGGCGCCCCTTTCATTCGGAGGCGTGAGCTTGGAAATGGCCAGGAACCCGATCGGAAAAAAAGCTGTGCCAAAGGTGGCCTGTATAACCAGCATGGAAATGAGAAAAGGAAATGCGCGGGACGCGGCCACGGCTATGGTTGAGACGCCCGTGATCAGGATCAAGACGTAGAGAACCTTCTTGACGCCGAAACGGTCGGCAACAAACCCGCCCAGCACAGCGGCAAAGAACCCGCCGATCCGCGAAAGACCGAAGATCGTGTTCGCCGTCTCCAGGGGCATTCCCTTTTCCTTGACGAGGAATAGGGGGATGATGGCATAAATGCCCATGCTGGATGCGGTGGCAGCCAGCCAGATGAAAATCATAATCCAAAATTCGCCACGGCCCATGATATCCAAGAACCGGATTCTGTCGTGGTTTCGATGCCCGGTTTCCGGGACAAAGCCGATGACGGCGCCCAAGAGGATGACAGATGCGCCGGCCATGATGAGAAAAAGGGTCCTCCAGTGAAAAAAGGGCAGGCCGAGGGCGACCAAGAGGGGAACGGCCAAGATGCTGAATGAGGCGCCCGAGTCATGGAAGGCAATGACTTTTCCCCAGTGTTCCCGGCTGAATATTTCAGTCAGAAGGGGGATGGCGTTTGGCAGGTAAATGCCTCCACCGACGCCGATGAAGAGACACACGGCTGCAATCCCTGCATAGGTCGCGGCATACCTCATCACGAACAGGCCCACCGTCAACACTGCGAAGCAGAGCATGATCGACTTCTTGTAACCGAGGCGGTAGGAGAGCAATCCGGAAAAGAGATTGGCAACGGTAAAGCCTGAAGCAGTAAAGAAGAACAAGCTTCCGGCGAGGGCATGGCTGATGGCCAGTTCATCTTCAATTACAGGGAGAAGGGGAGAGATGATGGCGCGCGATGAGAAGTTGAGAAACCAGCAGATCCAGAAGAGCAAGAGAGGGAGAATTTTCATGATTTCTAAAAGGCTTTCTTTATTTCTTCAAGGAGTCTTTTCATCTCCTCTTCGGTGCCCATCGTTATTCTCACAAAATCACTGATCCCTTTCACATTAAAGTGCCTGACCAGGATGCCCTTATCTTTGAGCATCCGGTAGACCTCTTTCCCCTGCACGCCATCCTTTTTCGCGAATACAAAATTGGCCTTTGACGGGAGGACGTTCCACCCGATCTTCCTCATTTCGGCGGAGAAGCGGTCTCTCGTTTCCATGATCCTTTCCGTGATAGAGCGGTAGTAGGCCTCATCCAAGAGGGCTAATTCAGCGATCATTTGCGAGAGTCGGTCACAGGGATAGGAATTGAAGGAATCCTTGACCGTGACAAGGGCCTGGATGAGATGCTCCTGGGCCAAGACAAACCCGAGTCTCAGGCCCGCGAGCGATAAGCTTTTGGAGAGGGTCCTTACGATGAGCAGGTTCCTATGTTCCCGAATCAGGCCGACGGCGCTCTCCCCCCCAAAGTCGACGTAAGCCTCGTCGATGAGGACGACCCGGTCCTTGGGGTAGCGATCCAGGAGTGAGACGAGCCTGTCAAGAGGAAGGCACGTACCTGTGGGGGCATTGGGATTTGCGAAAATCAGCCCGCAAGATCGCTCCCTATTGATGAATCCTTCGATCTCTACGACATAATCATCATCGAGGGGGACCCTTTCGTACTCGATGCCGTAGAAATCGCAGTAGACAGGATAGAAGCTGTAGGTAAATTCCGGAAAGAGCAATTTGCCCCGGGCGCTGTCAAAAAAGGCATAAAAACAGAAGGAGAGGGCCTCGTCAGACCCATTGCTCACAAAGACCTCTTCTTTCGTGAGGCCGTATTTCTTCGCGATGGTTTCCCGGAGGGTAGTGGATGATGGGTCGGGATAGAGCCGCAGGATGCCGGGGTCCAGGCTTTCCAGGAAGGCCTTGATCCTGGGCGCAGGGGGGTAGGGATTCTCGTTCGTATTGAGCTTGAGGTATTTCTTGTCCTGCGGCTGTTCCCCCGGCACATAGGGCGTAAGCCTTTTTAGCCTCTCTGAAAACATGATCTGCTCCGTTGGTCCTTCTCTCAAGGAATCAGCTTTCCGATCTTCAACAGCGGTTCTTATCTAGTATTCCGTCTCAGAAATAGGTCTATAAAGTCCTTCAGGTTCCCCCTCCCCTTTCCCCTCCCACCAAGGGAGGGGAATTCACAGTGGAGACAAGCAGTTCCCTCCCCCTTGACGGGGGAGGCGAGGTGGGGGTGAAGGAATGAACTCATGCAACTTATCTCTGAGACGCCACAATAGATCGCCGTCCGGAAAAACAGGGACGCAT
>JAZDGZ010000709.1:0-10604 GCA_043806375.1 Pseudomonadota bacterium
CTTCAAACTTTGTGGCATCACCCCAGTTCTGATAACGTGATTGTAGCCAAATGGCTGCAGAAAGTATGAAAACCCCTCCCTTCAACGGGCTTCAGATCTCCAGCCAGGCAAGAGCGCCGGGTAATACCCGCTCCTCATCATGCAATACCGCATCACGGGATCGGCTATCAATTGCAGGATAACGGCAATCAACAACACCCCCGCAGGGGTTGATGCCACCCCTATGACGAGGCTGTAAGCGACCAAGAGCAGGGGAATGATCATTCCACCGATGCCCACCCACGGCCAGAATAGCAACTTCAGGTCGCCCTTCAACATCATATCCAGGGCCAGGCGTTTCTTCCCCTCTTCATTGGCAAGGTTGATCAGGTAAGCGACGAACAAAAAGATGTTGATGAGAAGCACAATGTTCAACCATTTCTTAGTCTTTAGGCCATAGCC
Organism: Pseudomonadota bacterium; assembly: GCA_043806375.1. Taxonomy (GTDB): domain Bacteria; phylum Desulfobacterota; class DSM-4660; order Desulfatiglandales; family HGW-15; genus JAZDGZ01. Next base: position 442 of record JAZDGZ010000709.1, read on the forward strand.
AATGGTTTCAACCCCGCCGATCAGATATATAGCCAGCATGACGCCTAGGGCGAGGAAAAAGCTCCTGGCAAATAGTTGTATGGGCAAAAGACTTGAGTGCCAGGTCGGTATCGATTTGACGTCTGCCAGTTCATATCCCCCATAGAGCACGGCGGCCACTGCCATCACGTCAGCCGCCACCATCAACCAAAACATGGGCGATGAAAAATAGGCGAGTATCAGATGAACTAATCCAAAAAACTGAAACAGCGAAATAACCAAAAGACCTCTGGATATCCAGGCACTCTTCGGCCGCTTGATAGCCAAATAAGCCCGAAGCGGATGCCCCAGGAAGAAGAAATGGCACCCGCCCCCAAGAACTCCCGCGATCAACCAACCGGCCGTCTGTCCCCACAGGCATTTAAAAAATGAGGAGACCAGGAATAAAGAGGCCCCAAATTCCACGAAAAAAAGTGCGGCCCAGAGCAAGATCCCTTTTCCCTCGATCCAAGCCTTCTGGACTGTAGGGAAGACCATAAACTCGTAAGGCTTTTCTTTTACCTTCAGCATGGATCTCGACCCTCTTCTAAATCAATCACCTCGTTGCGTAGTAGACACATGGATCGGTCCCTGCCTCAGGCCTGAGTTGGTAGCCTTTGCCCTGATTCAATGCTATGCACACTTCGGCGTAAGGATCATCAAGATCGCCAAATATTCTTGCCGAAGCAGGACAGGCGTTTACACAGGCAGGGTTAGCCTCCCGATCCAAGCCGGGGTTCAACCCATTCTTCAGGCCCTCATCAATCTTCTCCAAACAGAAATTGCATTTCGAGACCGTGCCCAATTGTAGAGGATACAGCTTTCCTCGCATCTTCTCATATGGAGTAAAACCCTGCCCCGGAAAATACTCTCCAGGTTTTTCATTGAAGACTCGAACCTGATATGGACAGGCCATCATACAGGATCTGCACCCGATACATTTATCGGCGTCCACCCATACGATTCCATCCTCGCGCTGCTGGTTGGCGCCCGTCGGGCACACATCCACACAAGCGGGCTCACGGCAGTGATTACACAGTATTGGATAAATCTGCTTGTAACTGTCCGCCGTCTCAGAGACCAATACTCGATTCCAAACGACGTTAGGAGGAAGAAAGTGTTCTGTCTTGCATGCCACAACACAGGAATAGCAACCTATACATCTGGTTAAATCAATGACCATTCCCCACCGCATACCGATCTCCCCATCCGTAAAATATGGAATGTCTTCATTAGTTCACCACTCTTGCCTGCCCATCGGCAAATTCTTTCCCTGTCTTATAAATCTTTACCCTAACGGCCGTCTCAATCGAAGCAGTAATAGGGCAGAGGTGCTTCTGGTCGAGGATCAAGAGATTATTAAACATAACCCCTTTGCCTTTAGCAATAGGCCGTGCCTTAGCCCAGCCACCCCCTCCTCCCACCGAACCGATCACTTTGGGGTGGATTCCTCTCATTAGTTTGACCCTACCTGTCATAGCCAGACCCTTTACATTCTCCACACAGACAAGATCCCCGTCCTTGATCCCTTTCTTCCTGGCCGTCTCCACGTTCATAACAATGTTGTATGTAAATGGATTGTATCGGCTCATCTCATCAATCAAAGGGTTTTCATAACTGTTTGAGCCTGTGTGCAGAATATCCCTATAAGAAAATGCGATGAGATCATATTCGGAATCTTCGTTGACCTCAGTGTAAATGACGGATGGAAAGTAAGTAATCAAGGGGCTATACTGTTCCCATTCGGCGTGTATGCCCAGCTTTTCAGCGATGGCGGGTATTCTTGCTCTGTCAACTTCAAGAAATTCGAAGTAGAGATGGCCCCGACCCGTAACAAAGCTTCTCCAATAGGCTTCTTCTGGACGTTTCTTCCAGGTGATGTAACCATTGTTTCTGAACCATTCCAAATCGTGTTCTGGTCCAAACAGGCATTTCAAGGTCCTATCGACAAACTCCTCATTGGATATTTTCTGATCTGGTCCAATGATAAAGGGTTTTGTTTTATCTGCATGCGCAGCATTTTGGCGTGCCATTTTCGAGGAGAAATAGGCATCCAAAAAACCATTGAGTCCCCGTCGAATTTCCGGCCCTATCCTATCAGCCAGGTCAAATAGTATGTCCACCAGATCCCTTTCTTCATATCGGTTTTTCACCGCCGGTTGCCTCAGGTGAAAGCACCAGTTATCCATACCAGTAGGATAATTAAAGAAATACGCGATGGACATGGCTACATTTAATTGTTCGAGGAAGTGTTTTTCTGGGAGAACGATATCCATAAATCCCTCTGTGGTTTCATTGTGCTCTGTGAAGATACCCCAGCTGAAAGGGACTTTTGACAGAAACCTGGACAGAGTTTCAGTATTGGCGGTAGTTTTAGCCAGATTGCCACCGTATATAGCGAGCACCTCACACTCGTAAGGCCGGCCCACCTTATCCCATATTCTCTCGAAGTCATCAGCATAGGGATATCCTGGTACGTGGTTATGGACAAACAGATCCTGGAGCGTCATTCGCTCAGGCCATTTAGGTTCTTCAGGCGGCCATGGGTCTGACGTCCACCACATGCCTGGGACGAGCATACCATCATATCCAGCGGATGGCTCATATCTTGGCCTGTTTGTTCCCGGATAACCCAGACTTCGGGCAGGCCAACTCACGGTGCCTCCAACGGCTTCAATGTTTCCGACCAACTGATTCATCAAGCACATAGATAGATATTGGTGGAAGGCGTTGCTGTGACCTTGCCCGCCTCTAAACATGACCGCAGAGACAGGCCTATAAGGGAGTTTTACGCCTTCAATATCGATAGTGCTGCCTATTCTCGCCTCCTCTACAAATTCCCTTGCAATACGGCGGGTCGTTCTGGCTGGGACGGTGCTTATCGTTTCAGCCCATTCCGGGTTATACTGCTTCAAATGCTCTTTAATAATCTGAAAGGCCGGCTGACACTCGACACCATCGATATAAAAATTCCCCAATAAGGCGGGCTGCCCCAGGGTTGGATCGTCCCAGGTCTTTGCCTTGGTATCAGTTTCATCCCACAACATGGGTTGCTGCCTTTCCTTGTCTCTGACAAATTTCTTTTCAGGACCGACCAAATAAGGGCCGTTCGTATATTTTCTCAGGAACTCTTCGTCATAGATCCCCACCTCATTCACAATAATATTACACATGGAAAGAATAACAGCCAGGTCGGTGCCGGGGAGGATGGGAATCCATTCTGTAGCCTTGCCTCCTCCGAAGTTGCATAAGGGGTCAAACACGATATTCCTCATCCCTCGCGCTCTGGCCGTGGCTGCCAGTCTCATGCTGGGTCCTGAACCATGACCCGATCCGGTACCTTTGTTCGACCCAAACTGGATGGCTAGATTGCAATAGTTGAAGTCAGGAAGAATCGACCAGGAACAGTGGATTAAGCCAGCTCCAAAATGTGCTCCATTACCGCAATGTAGCCCTACCCCTCCCGGGGAAAAATTACGTGTACCCAAAGATAGAAATAGACCAGGTAAGACCATTGCAATGTTAGACGCCGTCCCCGGGGAGGGCGTGCCACCAAAAAGCGCAGCACGAGGGTCCTTTCTTAACACTGCCTTATGTTTTTCGGAGATAGTATCCAATGCCTCATCCCAGGATATTCTCTCCCATTTCGGATCTTCGTTTTTGCCTTTCTTAGGATTGGTCCTTCTCAAAGGGTGTTTAATCCTGTTAGGATCATAAAGACTCATGATCGATGCTGCCCCCTTGCCACAGAGTCCCCCCCCGGAACCCATATGGCTCCCTGGTTCACCTCCCACCTGTACAGCCACTCCATCTACCACCCGTACCGCCATGCCACAGTTGCCATAGCATCCCCCGCAATTCGTATGCGTCCAGTAATCACTCTTTGGTGTCTGGGTCGTTTTGTAATCCCTTTTCTTAGCCATCATCAGCCTCCCAAAAACCCTCACCCATCCATTTGACCTGAACAAATGATCCTGGACGCCCTTGGAGCTTAGCCACTCTGCTTTTGTCTCATGGCCATGACGATTTTCTCAGGGTAATGAGCAATTTTTGTAGTACAGCCTCGGCAATGGCTTGGCAGTCCACGGTCTGAATGACCCCTCCCTTGTCCAGATGGGAATCCCGGAGCCCCTCTTCTGATGTCCTCAAATTCCCAGACCGATTTGGAACTGATGTTGCCGGGTTCGTCGTCATAGAGCAGGGGGGCACCTTCCTTCATCCCTATCTCCTTTTAAATCCCTCGCGTTGATCTCATCTTCTCGGCAGCGGCCCTGACCGCTTCAGCAATCTGGGTGTATCCCGTGCAACGGCACAAATGCCCTGAAAGGGCTTGTTTAATATCTTCCTGAGAAGGGTCCTGGTTTCGGTCCAAATAGGCCTTGGCCGCCATGATCATCCCCGGCGAACAAAATCCGCATTGGACAGCCCCATGATTCACAAAGGCCTCCTGGACAGGGTGGAGGTTTCCCCCTTCCGAAAGCCCCTCTATCGTCATAATGTCCTTCCCCTGGGCCTCAATGGCCAGCATCAAACATGAATTGACAGCGTCACCGTCCACAAGAACCGTGCAAGCCCCACAATGGCCCTCGTTACAGCTCTGCTTGGTTCCGGTCAGGCCCACGGGGCCCCTGAGGACCTCGAGCGGTGTCCGCCAGGGCCCTATTTCCAATTCGTAGCTTTGACCATTGACCCTCAACGCAATCTCCTGTTTCACCGCCACCTCCTTCATAGGCTATGGCGCCACGTTACCGAGTGCCTGCAGAATGGCCCGGCGGGTTAAGGTCCGAACCATCTCTCGTCTATACCCCTCCGATGCCCTAATATCCGTCACAGGCGATGCCTCTCTGGAAGCCGCTTCCGAAGCCAGGTCAATGACCTGCTCATTCAGCGCTTTTCCACGAAGCACGGTCTCAGCGTCCCTAGCACGCATGGGAACGGGAGCAACAGCCCCGAGGGCTATTCTCGCCTCCTGGCAGACACTTTTCGTCCCGTCGGTCGTGATCAGTGCAGCCACTCCCACGACTGCAATATCCATGGCCTTTCTGATCCCAAGCTTGATATATTCCCCCCCTGTTTGAGCTCTCGGGGGTGGGGCCTCCAACCTTACCAGGATCTCGCCATCCGATAGTACGGTCTTTCCCGGTCCTGCAAAAAACTCCTCAAGGGGGATCTTTCTCTCCCCCTTTCCTGATGCAATCACGGCCTTTGCATCCAGAACCAGCAGGGCAGGCGCCATATCCGCCGACGGCGCCGCATTGCAAAGATTGCCGCCCACGGTCCCCCGATTCCTTATCTCCGTCGAACCCAACACCGAGGCCGCCCTGACCAGGATGGGATAGTATTCGTTGACGATACCCGACTGCACCAGGTCCGCGACCCTGGTCAGAGCACCGATCTTTAGACCCGAGGACATTATCATTTCAATCTCATCAAGATCCGGGATTTGCCCCAGGCCTATGACGACCTCAGGCTTCACCTCACCCCATTTCATCCGGGGAACCAGATCAGTTCCGCCCGCAATGACCCTGGCCTTCTGCCCATGACGTTTCAGCAAGTCAATGCAATCCTTCACCGTCTTCGGTGCTAAATATTCAAATCGTGATAGACTACGAAGCATATGTCCCTCTTTTCAATCTCTCAGCGAGTAGCCCTCGCCTCTTCCCCATCCCATGGGGGAGAATTTCTCAATTGCCTTCTTAACTCCACGCTCATTCATGGTATCCTCCCTCTATTTCTTGAGGGTCGGGGCTAAGGTCTCGGCCACCTTCGGATGCCCCCGCCTTTCCCTTCGTGATACCACGTACGTCATAAGAACCTCTTTTGAGACATAGACTGAGAAACAATCGGCTTAGTTACTCTTTCATAGCCGCAGCGGGCCTCAATGACATGGCTTTATCTCCATGAACCAGTCAGGCGTGGTCACCTGCCCTGAGCGACAAAAACCTTGCCACAGAAAGGGCAGCCATAGCGCCATCGCCGACTGCCGTCGTTATTTGCATGGGGGAATGATGGCGTATATCTCCCGCAGCAAAAACTCCTGGTATTTGAGTTTCTCGTTGTTCATTGACTAAAATTTGACTCCTGCTGTCTAAGGGCACGAAGCCTCTAAAATAGGCGGTGTTAGGCTCCACGCCAATATGCACCAGGACCCCATCTACTTGGAGACTGTTCCTCTTTCCACTTTGCAGGTCCAGCAGATCAACTGCGTTGACCTGCTCGCCGCCAACAATAGCCTCCACCTTGTTCCCACACTTTATTTCCATTGCCCCCTCTATCACATACCAAGATTCAGGCTGTCAAGCCCACGAGCAAGCTCAAGCAGCCATTTTCCTGGGACCGCGGCATTTCACCCTTCCCCCGAAGGGTTTTACTCGGGATGACATTATAGCAATTTGTAAACGACCTTAACGCTCAGGCTTGCCCATTTATTCTTGAGCAGTAACATGCTTACTTCGCAGGGGTCTTCCAAGGTTTATATTTTTTCTGATTGTTTTTCTCCACAATCTTACCTGCCTCACTGACCATCTCTTCTCCAGGAAGACCCTTCTCGTTCAGACTAGCAACATACTTACTGCGTATCGGTTTCATGAGCTCCCTCAGCTTTGCTGTTTCGGTCTCAGGTAAGTATATAATCTGATGCGTCTTAGGCAGCTTAGGCAGGTATTCCTCGAGAGTCATAACAGGGTCGAAATGGTCCCAGATTCGACCAACCAAGTTCACCCCTTCTTCAGCAACAGCATCAAAAGCAGCCTGAAGGTCTTTGGGCAACGCCTTCCACTTATCCCGGTTCATTACGCAGTATTTGCCCGCATTGTAAAGGGGAGGCACACAGGTTGAATAGGTAAAAACCTCGTCCAGCTTATAGCCTGCCACGGCTCCCATCGGTATAAGGGCTGCGTCAATGACCCCTTTCGCCCCTGCAAGGTAGATATCAGACGAGGGCAGACCTATCGGCTCAGCCCCCAGTGCCCTAATGGCCTCCACACCAGGTCCGATGCATCTTACTTTTAACCCCTTGATATCCTCCGCGCTACGGATCGGTTTCTTAGAATGGATCCAGCCGGGGCCAACGCCACACCAAAGTAGCACCTTCACATCGTTAAATTCCTTCGGCTTAAACTTGTTGTAGAATTCCCACCAGGTAAGGGCATTGGCGTAGGCGTTCACTGCCGGGGCAATGCCAGGCTGACTCAGGGTCGTCATGACCGGAAAGAGACCCGGGTTAATGCCGGGATTGGTCCACCCTATATCAGCAATACCCTTAGTCACCCCACCGAAGATGTCTGCTGGGGCCAATAATGTGCCAGCAGGATAATAGCCTATATCCAAAATGTACTTCCCCTTTGTATGCTTTTCTACCAATCGAAACAAAGCGGGTACTGCGTAGGATGCCTCCCACCCGTTAGGCGTATAGATGTGGGCTAATGAAAGTTTTATCTTTTGCGCTTTAGTTGCCTCCTGAGCCCCAGCCAAAGAAAGAGGTATTGCCAATAAAACGAACAGCAGGGATACGAAAAACGTTTTTTTGATTCCCATTTGCATTCAACTCCTTTCTTTCTAAAACGGTGGTTAGAATACGTACCAGCAAATCAACTCCGCCGCATTTATCCGGTCATACTTTACCACCCCCCTTCTCGTAATACCTGGATTTTGCACGAATCTAGCCGATCGCGCTTAGCACAGAAAATTTTTATCACCTTTTTCGCACTGGCCTTGCGCTGATATTTTTGTTGCTGAACTTCTAACCGGCCAATAATCACAATACTTGGTCAACCGGGTTTCAGCTTTTTATCGTGTGATTTCAACATTTTTAAATCCGTGCAAAAAATTTTTTGCTTATACCCTATTCAATGAAAAACGGCAGGGCCATAGATTGCCTTCAAGCCAAGGCCTTATTCTTGATAGGGCTTTGTCCAGATAATTCAAAAAATGCATTAACCCTGGCGTTCGAGTATCCATCATTGAGTATTTTACCTTGTCCGTTGAATGATAGACGACTTTTGCTCCAATAAGCAGAAGCTTCAGCCGGGCAATTCTGATCAGGTTGTTTGAAAGACCCTTTAGAGAGTCATGGCCTGAATCAGGGGTCCCGGGGGCGCCATTTTGATTTCTGAGTTTTGCGGTCATTTTAAAATAGCGCCACAGATTATAGGCCAGCATAACGATCTGAAAGTAGGCATAGTTGTTTTTAAATTTGGATGAGGGGACGGCCTCAAGCCCTTCTCGTTTGGATTCCCCGACCAGGTTTTCAACATCCGCTCTCTTGTCATATTGAGCGATGGCTTTGTGGGGTTTGCCGCTGAGGCTGGTGCAAAAGATGCGATACGTGTATCGATCGTCTTCGAACAGTTCGCATTGCAGGGGTTTGCCGGCAGGAGATTTCAGTTCTTCGGGGATTCTCATGGCCACAAATCGGCAAGGGAACTCCCATCCTGCAGGCTGATACACGCAGCTGTTATACTCAAAGGGTTTACGCTTTTTGGGCCTGTACCATTTCTTTGGATCAAAAGGGGGATGGGCTCCTTTATTGGCAATAATGAAAGCAAAGCCTTCTTGTATGCAGGCAGAGACGCTTTTCCAGCCAAAGGACTCCCCGTCTCCTCGAAACAGCACTTTCTTGACGCAACCCGGGAGTTGCGTTTTGATCTTTTTAATGAATTTGGCCACTTCTTCACCGCTAATGGTTTCTCCTTTTCGGAGGTTGCCAAGAAAATACTCCCTCGTTTCATCAATGAAACAAAGGACAGGGCGATAGCCCTTCTTTCCACGGTTTTTTGTATGGCCTTTGCGACCTCCTTGTTGATGCCCATAGAGGGTCTCCACGGTCGTGTCCGTGCTCGAATGAATGGTTTCGTATGTTAAGCCGCATAGCTGCCAAACCCGTTCTCTCAATACGCTCATGATCTTCAAAAAGGAATGGGCCTGGTTGATCCCGAGACTATCCACATAGCGCCAGAAGGTGCTGGCCACCGGCAGGCGGGTGAGTTGAAAGAACCCGCACATTATGGCATCCAAACGGATATAGGTGAAATGCCACAGCCTGTTGAAGCCTATGAATAGTAGCATGAGCATCCCGATAACCATCCGATCATTGCCCAGCCCCACTTTCCGATGGGGCGCTATATAGAGATGATTAAAAACCTTTTCAAATTTGATCAGGTCCAACACTTTTATCAATCCGAGAAGCCCGCCAAACGGGCTTATTTGCTCGGTGCAAGTTTCAAAAGTGGTGGAAGCATTGATTTTTCTAGCTCTCGACTCTCTCTCTTCTAAACCTTTACTGGCAAGGCTATTCGTGATATCTCTGTTTTGTAGTTTAACCATCTGGGTCACCTCCTGTTTTAGATTGGGTTCTGTTCAAATCCTTTAATAACAGGAGTCCCAGATGGTTTTTCAAGTATTTTTTATTTCTCTATGCAAAATTGAGGTCCCGTCCCTGCTGGGAGATGGTCCTTCCCGACGTTATCTCTGCAATCCTTGCATGGGTGCTTGGACCCTTACCCCGGGATGCCTCTCCGGTGCATCCGTCCGTTTCTTCCCGGAGAGTTCCAGCCTCACCTCCGTTGCACCAGGCTCGGCGCATCCAACACTCCTCCGCAATGCAACTTCAACGGGGGCCCCATTTTCGGGACGGCAGTCATTCCTTTACGTTCAGGCTCCCATGCTTGCCAGCCCCCCAGGTTGCACCTACCGCGCAGGCTCAAAGTCCTACGGGCAGCCAGGGCGTTTACGCCACGCAATGGACTGGAAGTTGCCTTCCAGAACTGTGGTATCGCTACATGACCGAATCGGACAATTATCATGGCGGGACTTTCACCCGCTGGATTGCAGCCTTGTCGGCCGCGACCTGTAACTACAGGGTTTCCTCTCTCTGAACCAAAAAAATGCTCTTGGAATCTTTAATGATCCTCCGCCATTCTTTTGTTGCATTCTATTTCCATTTGAATAAGTGGCTCCACTTTTTAACCACATGATCCCTCAACTCGTCACTGGCCTTATTGACCATCGGAAAATCTTTTCTCCAGTGATAGGGACGGCAGGCCGTGATAACAGCCCGTGATGTGGTGAAGTTGCCCGATGCCCTCTTTTCTGGCGGAAGGAGTGGATCAAGAGGCGTAGCCCACCAGTCATGAATAATTTCTATG
>JAZDGZ010000710.1:0-3268 GCA_043806375.1 Pseudomonadota bacterium
GTTGCTGAAAGAGACTATTGAGAAGGAGCTCAAGGGCCGGGTGGTCAAGACGGGTGATGACTCGAGATTAATGCTCGTGGGCAGCGAGAATGACGACATCAAATTTCTGGACATGGTTGAGAGTTTCAAGGCCGTCATCGCAGTGGACGATCATTGTACGGGTTCAAGGTACTTCTGGAACAACGTGGAGATGGAAAATGGGGCCATCGCATCCATTGCCCGGAGATACCTGGCAAGACCTGTGTGCCCGCAACGCGATTATCCTGAAAGGAAGAGGCTTCCTCATCTCCTGAGCCTGGCCAAGGATTGGGATGCGGCGGGGATCATTTTCCTTCAGCAGAAGTTCTGTGATCCTCACGAGCTTGACAGGGTCGCCATTTTGGATTTCTTCAAAAAACAAGGCCTCCCCACCCTGTATCTGGAACTGGATGTGACCGTTCCTTTGGGTCAATTCAGGATCAGGGTTGAGGCCCTTCTGGAACAGCTTCGGGAAGAGGAAATATGGTAATGGCAGCAAAGTGTTACGCACCCTGTGCGTTAAGAATTCTGATTATATATGGAGGGACATGTAATGGAAAAAACGTATAAAACCGCTCCTCTCAGATGTTGGAATAAGGCCAAGGAAATCAGGCTGAACATCTATCAGGAGATTGCCGAAGCCAAACAGAGAGGGAAAATTCTTATTGGGGGAGGGGCAGAGAGTCTGATCGCCATTCCTACAGGATTTGATCATGCCATCCTTGTAGGCGAGCCTTATGGGGCGTCTATCGCACATACTTACAGGGAGAATCCTGAGCTCTATATGAAGATTGTGGAGGCCGCGGAACACGCAGGATATCCGAGAGACCTTTGTGCCTATATGCGCAATTATCTCGGCTCTATCATCCTAAATAAGTATATTTTCGGCGGTCCTTTCCCGCACCTCGATTTCTGCCTTCAGGCAGGTTTTTGTGACACCCATTCCAAATGGTACCAGATCGTCAGCGAGATCGAAAAGATCCCCTATTTCTCCTTGGACCTGGTTCCCTTTGACTGGGAAATTGCGGGGGAAAGCGAAAAGACCAAACAATTGAAAAGGGATTATATTGTCAACCAGACCCATGAGGCCATCGAGTGGATGGAGAAGACCACGGGGAGAACATTTAATGATGAGTGGTTCATTCAGGGCGTCCTCAACGAGTGCGATTCAACCTCCCTCTGGGCAAAGATCTGCATCGCCAACAGGGCGATTCCCGCGCCCCTCGACGAAAAGACCATCCTGTCCCTTTACGTCTTGGCCGTGATCGGCAGGCCCAGGAACGATGTGGTCGAATTTTACAAGGAATGCCTCGCCGAGGTTGAAGATAGGGTGGCCAACCAGATTGCGGCCTGCCCCTATGAGAGGGCCCGCATCATCACGGACAGCCAGCCTCCCTGGTTCGCGCTGGATTTCTTTAGGTTGTTTGAGAGCTACGGCGTGGTTTCTGTGGGGGCCCATTACAGCTTCGCCCTTTCAGGCGGGTGGGAATACGACCCGAAAGAGAAGACCTGGAATGCCGCCAGAACCCCTCGAGAACAAGGCATAGAGCTAAAAACGAGGGATGACGCGGCGAAGGTGCTTGCCGACTGGTGGCTGAGTACGGGTACGGTCTGCCGGGGCGTTCGCCACTCCGGGGCTGGAAAGATCCAACGGATTATGGATATGGTCGACAAATGGCATGCGGACGGCGTTGTTCTGCATCTGAACAGGGGTTGTGAGGGGACCTCCCTGGGCCAGATGGAAATCATGCAGGCCTTACAGAAGAGGGGGACGCCGATTATGACTTTCGAAGGGAACCATGCGGACCCCAGGGAATATGATGAACAAAGGACCTTTGCCCGAATTCAGTCCTTCATGGAGACCATGGGCCTGAAACAGCTCCATGAGTTCAAGAAGGAGAAGTAAAAAAAGGAGGTTTTAAATGATTTCAGCAGGATATGATTTAGGCGCGGCTTACTCAAAGGTGGTCATTTTGAAAGACGGAAAAGTTGCGGGCAAGGGCATCGCCAAGACGAGCCTGGAGCCCATGGAGAGCGTTACTGCGGCCCGCAAGGCCGCCCTGGCGGATGCGAAAATCGATGAGGGACAAATCGATAAGGTCGGCATCACCGGGTCGGGACGAAACCTGATCGAGAAATCGGACGTATCGGCGACCGATGTGACCGCCGACGCCGCCGGGGTTAACTTTTTTGACAAGGAGATCCAGACGGTCATTGACGTGGGCGGTGAAGAGGCCCGGGCCGTCAAGGTAAGCCAGGACGGCAAGGCCGTCAATTTTGCGGTGAATGATAAATGCGCCGCAGGGGCAGGGGCATTCTGTGAGGCCATGGCCAGGGCCATGCAGGTCTCGATAGAAGAGTTTGCAGAATATTCCTTAAGGGCAACGCAGCGGATCGCCATCAATGCACAGTGTGCGATTTTTGCGGAATCGGAGGTGGTCTCCCTGGTGAGCGAAGAAACCCCCAGAGAGGATATCTGCCGTGCCGTTCACGACGGCATTTCCGAGCGGCTTACATCCATGGCCAAGAGGATCGGCATCGAGGGAAAGGTGGGTCTTATCGGTGGGGCGATCCTGAACAAGGGGCTTGTAGCGTCGATTAAAGATGACCTCGGCACAGAGGTGACTGTTTTGCCGGATCCTCAGTATGTTTCGGCATTGGGTGCGGCCCTTTTGGCGGCCGAGGCATAGGGTTAAGCAAGGTATAAGATTTGTGAACCCGCATGGGATAAGGAGAAGGAGAGAATGGCACAAGAAGAAAAAAAGGAAGTCGAATATTGGCGATGGGACGAGGGCAACTGGGCGAATCCCGACATAGACTGGAAGGCGGCAAAGGCAATTAGCGCCGGTGTCGACGTGGGATCGGTGAGCTCCCAGGCCGTGATCATGACAGACGGCGAACTCTTTGCCTATGCAAATACGAGATCGGGTTACAATAGCCGCTGGAGCGCGGAAAACGTGATGAAATGGGCCCTCGAGGCCGTCCCGGGAATGAAACTGGAGGATATTCATTACATCGTGGGGACGGGTTACGGCCGCGTCAGGGTCCCTTTTGCCCACAGGGCGATAACCGAGATAGCCTGCCATGCCCGGGGGGCGAACTTCATGTACGGCCCCAAGGTTCGAACGGTCATGGATATGGGCGGTCAGGATCTGAAGGCCATCAGTGTCGATGAGAAGGGAAAGGTCCTGAATTTTATCATGAACGAAAAGTGTGCGGCCGGGACCGGACGAGGGATGGAGGTCATGGC
>JAZDGZ010000711.1:0-2293 GCA_043806375.1 Pseudomonadota bacterium
CCCACCCATCCACCAAGATGGCGGAACAGAAATCGGAAGCCAGCAAAGCGACTGCGAGAATGCTGGCTGAGCTGAAACCTGATATCGTCATCGGTTCGCAGGCCGACTGAGGGTCCTGCACCACATGGCTGGTCGTGGACCAGCTCAATCTCGAACGGCTAAGTGTTCCTACCGTTACTGTAGTGACGACGCCTTTTGCACAGCTGGCAAAGACGGTAGCCGCCGCGGAAGGGGTACGTGAACCATGCTTTGTCCTGGTACCGCATCCGATCGGGATCCTGCCGGCGGCCGATGTCAGGAAAAAGGCCGAAAACGCCTTTCCCGCCATCCTGCAGGCGGCAACCGATTGGAGCCCTTCGTCCGGCACGGTCGATGAAAAATCACCCTATCCCGCTGAAGTGGTCGAGTTTTCGGGTACTATTGAGGACATCAACAACCACTTCCTGACCCAAAAGTGGTCCCTGGGGCTTCCTATCATCCCACCCACTCCCGAGTTTGTCAGGGCTATGCTGAAAGGGACCAGGCGAAAGCCCGACGAGATCCTGGGACCGGTGCCGCCCGGAATGGGTGCCCTAACCGTTGAACTCGTGGCAGTGCATGCCGTCATGGCGGGTTGCCGCCCCGAATATATGCCGCTCCTTATCGCCGCCCTGCAGGGGTTCATGGTGACCGAGGCCAACTGGCGTGGCGCTTTATCAACGACCGGAACAACCCAGTTGATCGTCATGGTCAATGGGCCCATCGTCAAAAAGATAGGCATCGCATGCGAACAGGGGGCTGCAGGGAAAGGACAACATGCCAACGGATCCATCGGCCATGCCATAAACCTGATTGCCTACACCGTGGGCGGTTCGAAACCGCCTTCCATAGACAGGTCAACTCTGGGTTCCCCTGCCGATTATGTCTGCTGGGTTTTCGGCGAGAATGAGGGCGCCCTTCCGGCCGCCTGGAAACCGCTTCATGTGGAAAGGGGCTTTCAGGAATCCGACAGCGTGGTCACAGTGATGGGTGGCTATCCGCCGGTTGAAAACATTGACCACTGGAGTGTCTCGCCGGAAGAGCATATTCGATGGTGGAGTCATATTGTGAGTCCCATGCACAATATGGGGGGCCCGGCCCTTTCGCAGGTCATGGAACTCAACCCGATCATTGCCATAGGCCCGGAGCACGCTCAACTCATGGCCTCCGAGGGATGGAGCAAGGATGATTTCCGCCGGGCCTTCTGGGAAAAGACGCGCATTTCCGCTTCCGCATGGCCGGCGGGATGCCCTGAATGGGATAAACTGGGAGAGAAACTCGGCGCCATGACACCGGAGACGATGATCCCTGTAACCAACGAACCCGAGCAGTTCCTGATCATCATCACCGGTGGCGACGGAAAGCACTCGCACTACTTCGCCCCATTCCCGGGATGTTATCCGGTCAGCAGACTGGTCGAAGAGTGAGGCGCTCTTTACTCTGATGTCTCAGAAACTCCGTTACCGATTCGACCCGGACTCCCCCGGTTGGTCTTCTCTGAAGGGTCCTCCATGTGCCTCATAAGCGCTACCGGGCGGTGTAGGGGCGGGGTTTATCCGCCTCTGGCGGATTTATCCCCGCCCAAAGAGGCGGGCGTAAAGCCCGCCGCTACATACTCGGTGCTTCTATTCAGACCTTGGTGCGGTGAGCATTGATCAGAAGGAAGATCATTGCGCCTTCAGAAAAGACCTGTCCGCCTCTGGAGGACCCACCAGGGGGAGGATCGGAGTCATGGACTGAATAGTTCGGAGAAGCGACGCTATCAGGTCGCTGAAAAATAGACGGGACCGACACCCCTCCTCAGGGCCAGGCCCTCCTCCTCGAGTATCTGCAGGTGGCCCAGGACATCGCAGACGCCGCTGAAGAGCTGGTCCGGCGGAAGATCCGGAAAGAGTTCGTGGCTGATCTCTACGGGGGTCTGGGCGCCTTTCTTAAGAATACCGAGGACCCTTTGCCGTTTCTCATCGATAAAGGCAAGGAGATCATTGATTCTCGTCGACGGATTTTCGACAATCTCCCCGTGACCGGGAAGGGCGACTCTGAAGTTCATGTCCCTCATCTTTCTGAGGGATGTAATATACGACTTCAGGCTCTTGTATCCCTCCGGCACGACATTGGCCCTTTGTATGAGGGGGCTTGAGGCGATGTCCCTGACAAGAAAATCGCCCGTAAAGGCCATGAGGTTGTCCTTATCGTGAATGAGGATACACGACGGCGTGTGACCGGGAACATCCGTGACCCGAAAAGGCATCGAGGAGAGATCAAACCGATCCCC
>JAZDGZ010000712.1:0-8542 GCA_043806375.1 Pseudomonadota bacterium
GGGGTTGCCACCGGAGCCACGCCTTCGACGGCCGGTTCACCGACATTCGTCGCCGGTCCGGGCTCCTTCATTTCCGGGGGCGGGACCTGCGCCTCCTTCTCGGGCAGAGTTACGGGCCTTCCTTCTTCAGAGGGAGGGGCCTCCCTCGCCGGGCGAGATCCAAGCCAGGCATAAAGGATCCCGGCCAGGATGAAAAAGAGGATGATGAAGAGAAAAATATGACCCCTCTTTTTCTTGGGCGACCGCGGAATGAGCTTCGGCGTTCTTGCCTCAATAGGGGCCATTTCGTCATAGAGATCCAGGAACTTCTTTTCATCCAGCCCCAGGGCCTTGATATAGGATCTGACAAATCCCCTGACAAAGACCGGGGGCGGCAGCAGATCCCATGCCTCCGCCTCCAGGGCCTCGATCATATGCCGCCTGAGTCTCGTCATCTCGGAGACCTGCTGATGGCTGAGTCCCTTCTTCTCTCTCTCTGCCTTTAAGAGGGCACCCAGGCCGGGCACCCCTTGGTCTTCACCTTGGCCGCCCGCAGTCTCGACGGGCTCTCCATCTTTTTGATCTGCGTCAGACATCACTTCCATCCAAAAAAGGTCTCGGGGTGTTGAAGGGAAACAGGGGCCTTCAAAATATGACCCTCGTGTAGGTGCGCGCTCGCAATTCCTTGATCCAGGCTTCGTATCTCGCGTTTGCCTCCTGATTATAAAGGATCGCGTGAATGGTGTTCCTGAGATCATCCAGGGATTTCATCTTTCCTCCCTGCCTCCGGATCACCCGGACAATCTGAATCCCATTGGGCCTTTCAATGATATCGCTGAATCCACCTTCAGAAATGGACTCTACGATTTTCCTGAGTTCCGGGTCAAGGTCTTCCGTCCCAAACTCTCCCAGATCGCCCCCTTCTTTGACCCCGGGACCCTGGGAGAACCTTCCGGCCAATTCCCCAAAATCATCGCCGGCCCTCAATTTTTCCATGATCTCCCGACCCTTCTTCCTGATGAGTTCCATCTCTTCCCGGTCTTTGGGGTCCTGGGCAACCAGAAAGATGCCGCCGAGATGGACTTTCCCCGGGCTGGCGAAGTCCTGTTTATGTTCCTCATAATACTGGGCGATCATCTCCTCCCGAATGATGATCTTAGACTTGACCTGCGAGTCCAGAAGTCGGTCGCGTTCAAGATCTCCCTTGAGGATCTCCCGGTACTTCTCAAAAGTGAAGCCATCTTTCTTGAGGGCCGCCACGAGATCCTCCTGGGTCCACTGATTGTCCCTCTTCACCTTCTCAATGGTCGCCTCAATCTGCCTTTCGGTCACCGAGATGCCCAACTCCTTGATCTTCTCCCGGGCGATCCGCTCATCGATCAACAATCCCAGGACCTTGCGGCGCGTCTCCAGGTACCTCTGCTCATCCTGGAGCCTGAGTACCTCGGGGGCATACCCGGTCACCTCCCCGATCTTCCTGTTCAATTCGTGGAGTGTAATGACCTCTTCGTTCACGATGGCCACCACACGATTGAAGACCTCGGCGCCGAGCGGGGGGGCCCCCACGACCATGATGCCGATCCATAAGATGAATCCCCGCAGAACCCTGCCAGAAAAAGACATTTAGCTCGACTCCAGTTTCTTCAAGAGTTTGTGATTGACCTCGACCGGGATAGACGCCCTGAGGCCATCCAGCCAGTGTTGATAAAAGGCCTCCTTTCGCTCCTCGGAGAGTTTCGCTTCGATCTCCGGCAGTGCCTCGGGCAGGCTCTTCACCCCTTCCGGCCGTCTGGCCGACACATGGATGATGTGAAATCCATAGGGGGTTGCTACGACTTTGCTCATCCCTCCTGCGGACAGCGAAAAGATCACCTTCTCCATGGATTCCTCCAGGTCGCCTCTGGCCACCCAGACCGCCTCGCCAAAGCCTTCCGCGCCGGTCTTTTTGGAACCTCCGCCGGACTCGCCCCCCGGATCTTGGCCTCCCTTCAGTCTCTTGAGGATCTCTTCAGTCTCCTCCCGGCTGCTTCTGACGATCTGCCTGAACTTGATCATTTCGAGGTGCTTGAATTCATCGAGGTGCGAATCGTAATAGGCCTTGATCTCCTGAAAAGGAACCGCCGGCACCCCCTCGGTCACCTTTCTGATGATCGTTTGCAGGAGGAGCCTCTCTCTCAACCCCTCCTTCCATTCATCGAAGTCCACATAACCCTGGAGCAGGGTCTCTTGAAAGTCCTTTTCAGAGTATTCCTTTTTAATATCCCTGATCGCGGCATCCAGTTCATCCTGTGAGACATCGATTCCCCTCTCACTGCCATATTCGAGGATCAGATAATAATCGATCATCTGATTGACCAGGGATTCTACAATCTCCCCCGTATCCTTGCCGGCCGCATCTACCCCGAAACTCATGCGCCTCATCTCTCTCTTGAGCTTTTCGGGCGTTATCACCCTCTTTCCCACGGTGAGGACCACCCCTTCCTCAGCATTCTCAAAAAGGCCGCACCCGGCCATGGAAAAAGAAAATGCGGCCAAGAGACAAAAGAGTTTTTGGGTGATCCCGGTCAAGGCGCCTGTTGGAGTCCTCTCTGACCCTGTCTGCCCCGGTCGAAAGGCAGAGAAAAATTGACGTCCTCGTAAAAAGTCAAACACGCGCATCCCGTTCATGGTTCGATACCTCACCACGAACGGAAAATCAGATACTTACAGGACGCCATATCCGTTCGTCCTGAGGTATCGAAGGGCGAACGGGACTTTTTACGAGGGCGTCAAAATTCAACAATTCAGATTAACAGCTATGCCTGAAAATGCAAGCATATTCTTAAAGACCGCACCCCTGAAATCCACGGAAATCATTGGAGTCTAAACCACTTAGCCCACACGGGGAGCGGGATAAATCTGATTGGACCTGTGGAAAAGGCTTGCCCGTCGCCGGGGTCCCACTTTCTTGTTCTTAAATCCATGGTCTTTCCCGGATATTCTTCGTTCTTGGAAAGAGATCCCCATTCCCATCCCCAGGACGCAATCACTGCGACCGGGAAGGGTCGAATTCCTGAACGACCTCCTTTGCTTCAAGGAGCGCCTCAAGGGCCGGCCTGTTGGAAAGCCTCACCTTCAGCTTCCTGTCGGATAAGAACCCGAACCGTCCGGGCTGCCTTCTGACCAGCTCTACCACCCTTTCAGGTTTGACCTTTGTATCCGGTGAAAAGCTGAAGGAGAGCCCATCCGGGGTCACATCCAGCCTCCCTATGCCCGTCCTTTTCAGGAGCAGCCTCACGGACATGACGCTCACCAGGTTGGAGGCCTCCTGCGGCAGGGGGCCGAACCGATCCTGCATTTCCTCGACCATGGCCTCCAGTTCGGACTCCTCGCGAAGGTTCGACAACCGGCGGTAGAGATTCAATCTGACATCCGTGTCAAAAACATACTCGCTCGGCAGAAAGGCGGGCAAATTGACATTGATCTCGGGATTGATGTCCTCCTGCCACTCCTCTCCCTTGAGTTCGGCGATGGAACGCTCGATCAGCCTCAGGTAGAGCTCGTAACCTATGGCCGAGATATGCCCTGACTGGGAAAAACCCAGGATATTGCCCCCTCCCCTGATCTTGAGGTCATGGAGGGCGAGGTGGATGCCGGCCCCCAGCTGGGAATAATCCATGAGGGCCCTGAGCCGTTTCTCCGCGTCCCGGCTGAGCTGGGCGTCCGCAGAAAGGAGGAGGTAGGCATAGGCGCTTTCATCGGACCTGCCCACGCGCCCCCTGAGCTGATAGATCTGGGCCAGGCCGAAACGGTCCACCTCGTTAATGATAATGGTGTTTACCGAGGGAATGTCGAGCCCCGACTCGATGATGGTCGTACAGACGAGGACGTCGATCTCCCTGTTGACGAATCGGATCATCGTCTCTTCCAGGTCCCTCTCCTTCATCTGCCCGTGGCCCACCGCAAACCTCGCGCGAGGGACGAGGCGCATCAATCGACGGGCCATCTCATCGATCGTTTGAACCCGGTTGTGGACGAAAAAGATCTGCCCTCCCCTATCCAGTTCAGACTCGATGGCCCGGGCAATGGTCGGTTCATCATAGGGGCCGAGGTGGGTCTGAATGGCCAGGCGGTCTTCGGGCGCCGTTTCCATGACGCTCAGGTCCCTGATACCCATGAGCGACAAATGAAGGGTCCTGGGAATGGGTGTCGCCGTAAGGGCCAGGACATCGACCAGGGCACGGAACCTTTTCAAGGCCTCCTTTTGTTTGACCCCAAAGCGCTGTTCCTCATCGATAATCAGGAGACCCAGGTCCCTGAAGGTGACATCCTTCTGGAGAATCCTGTGGGTCCCGATCAGGATATCCACTTTCCCTGCCCTGACCTTTCCGATAACCTCTTTCTGTTCCGCCCTCGACTTGAAACGGCTGAGGACCGCCACCCCCATCTGGTAGGGTTTCATCCTCTTGGAAAAGGTCTCGTAATGCTGCTCGGCAAGGACCGTGGTCGGCACAAGCACGGCGACCTGTTTTCCGTCCAGCACAGCCTTGAAAGAGGCCCTGACGGCCACCTCCGTCTTTCCAAAGCCCACGTCCCCGCAGACCAGCCGGTCCATGGGGTTTTCCGACTCCATGTCCGAAAGGACGTCTTCGATGGCCTTGATCTGGTCCGGCGTTTCCTCGTGTTCAAAGGTGGCCTCGAACTCCCGGTAGTAATGGTCGGGCAGGGCGTAGGCATAGCCTTTCCTGTATTTTCTGAGGGCATAGACCTCGACGAGCTGCTTCGCGATCTCCCGGATCGATTTCTTCGCCTTCTCCTTGGCCAGGTCCCACGACTTGCCTCCCAGCCTATCCAGCCTCGGCTCGCCCTCTTCGGCCCCCACATATTTCTGGAGGATGCTGATCCGGTCCGCGGGGACGTAAAGTCTGTCATTGTCCGCATATTCGATGATCATGAAGTCGTTGACCTTCTGTTCAATCTCCATCTTGCAGAGGCCTCCGTAACGGCCTATCCCGTGGTCCTGGTGAACGACCAGGTCTCCCCCCTTGAGCTGGCTGAAGGTCGTCCAGTTCAGCCCGCCGTCGCCGGCCCGGGCCTTTGTCCTGGAAACGGATTTCTTGGCTCCGAAAATCTCGTCTTCGCTGATCACGTGAAGGCCGATCTCCGGCCACGAAAAGCCCCTTGAAAGACGGCCCAAACAGATGCTCAGCCCCTTTCCGGGAGAGACACCGCCCCAGTGGCCCACCACTTCATCCACGGGGACCCGATAGTTTTTCAGGATCTCACCCAGGCGATTCCCCTGCTGCTCCGTCCTGCACACGAGGACCACCCTGGAGTCCCGGTCCCGCCACCCGGCGATCTTCTCTGCGAGGGGCGACAGGGAGACCCTGCCTTTTCCTGCGACGCTCAGATCGAGGCCCTCCTCCAGGCCGAAATCTCCCCTGATATGGATCGACCTCGGATGGGTCTCGGCCTCATCGAGGCCGATCTCGCTGAAGAGGACGCGCTGGTAACCCCGGATCCGCTCCCCGACCGCTTCGGCGGGCAGGACGAGGCCTTCGATTTCGGGAAAGGGGTTCTTCTGCTCCTCCGCCTCCTTGCGGCACGTCTCCACCTCCTTCTGGAATCTTTCGATGAACCCGGCCCCCTCCTTCTCGATCTGGAGGTGATCCATGAGAACGAGGAGGCCCTCTTGGGGCAGGTAGTCGAGGAGGGTGTCCGGATGTTCGTAGAAATGGTTGAGCCAGGCCTCCTGGCCCGGAAAGGCGCCTCCCTCCGTGATCTGGCCCGGAAGCCGTCCCATGGACCTGGCCCTTCTGATGTTCTCCTTTTCCATGATGATCTCGTTGGCGGGCAGGACGACCATCTCCTTCAGGCTTTCAATGGACCGCTGGCTCAGGGACTCGAAGTGCCGGATCGATTCAAGGCGGTCGCCCCAGAACTCCAGCCGCAGGGGATGCTCGTAGAGGGGGGGAAAGAGGTCGATCACCCCGCCGCGGACGGAGTAATCCCCCCTCTCCTCGACCAGGGAGGTGCGCAGGTAGCCGCTTGCCTCGAGCCGCCGCAAAAGGCCTTCGCGATCGACCTCCTCTTCCACCTGCAGATATTCGAGGGCCCGCATCATGGCGGCCTTGGGCAGGACCCTGAGAAGGATCGCATCGATGGAGGTCACGACGATGGGTTTCTTTGAAGAGGCCAGGCTGTAGAGACCCTGAAGGCGCCGCGTGATGATCTCCCGGTGGGGGTTCACCCCCTTGAGCGGGGAGATGTCGTAGATGGGGAAATCAAAGAGCCTTCTCTCCCCGGCGCCGCCGTGGACCTCTGACTCGGGCAGAAAAAACTCCAGGTCCCGGTAGATCCTTTTCGCATCCTTTGCCGTGGGCAGGACGAGGAGGCAGGGCCTTTCCACATTGGCGCACAGGCACGCCAGCAAGTAGGACCTCGCCGCCCCGGAAAGACCGGTGACCCTCAGGTCCTCGACCCCTTCCCCGATCCACTTCTCCAATAAGTCCAGACTCTGATCCCTGTAAATCATTCGTGATTTTCTCGAAGGATCGGGCGCCCTCCCGGATCATCCGGACTCACCATCGACCCCTTTGCCGAACCTCATCGGAACTGACGGCACAATAAAAAGCTCCGGATGGTCCTTTTAACGTGAAAATGCTCGCAGGGGCGCACCGAAAGAACGCCCCTGCATTTTTATGCCCGAAGGTGACCGAAGCCGCTCATGAGCGGTTAGAAAGCCGTCACAATTCCAGGTCGTCGGCAATGCCCTGCATCGCCTCCAGACAGACCCTGGAGAACTCGTCGAGATCCATGCCCAGGGCCTCGCACTCCATGATGATCTCCCGGTTGACGCCGGCTGCAAAGGCCTTCTCCTTCATCCTCTTCTTGATGGACTTGGCTTTGACGCTGCCGATCTTCTTGTCGGGATATACCAGGGTCGTGGCTATGATCAGCCCGGTGATGGTCTCCCCTGCTGCAAGGGCATGATGGAACCTCTCGGACCGCTTCATGCCGTGGGCCGTTTCATTGTGCATCTTGACGGCCGTGACGATCTCCTCATCCACGCCCTTGTCCGAGAGGATCCTCTCGGTCTCCAAAGTATGCCTGGTGAGATCGGATTCCACGAGTTCCACATCAAGGTCATGGAGAAGGCCTGCCAGGCCCCATTTCTCCCTGTCCTCGCCCAGCCGATCTGCCAGGGCCGTCATGACGGCCTCTGTGGCGAGGCAGTGCTTGATCAGGTTCCTGTTTTGGATGTATTCCCCTATGAGCGCCAGGGCCTCCTCCCGGTTTATGCCGTAAGCCATAAATTACCCCCCTCACCGTCGGTTTTCGAGTGCGGAAGGGCGGCAACCCCTCCGCACCGACGGATTGTCATTTAAAATTTGTCTTCAGTGATCCCTCTCGCCCGGGCCGCCCACAGGGCTGGCACTTACCCGTAAAAGTAGACGCCGTAGGTCGTCTTCTCTCCGAGCAGGGCATCAATTTTCTTCTGGATCGCCCCTCTTCCTTCGCCCTTCTCCCAGGTCTTCCACTCCTCGACGGACTTCCACGTACTGATGACCACGTAGTCCTCGGGCCTGTCGACGTTCAGCAGGGTTTCACCCGAAATATACCCGGGCTGGGTCGTCGCCTTTGACCTCATCTCCAAGAGAAGGGGCAATAAGGCCTGCACCTTGCCCTTTGGAACCGTTCTTCTGATAAGGATCTTTACCGCCATATCCCTTCCTCCTTTCTCTGCCGTCCATAACCACGGGAAAAAAGGTTGTTCAGAAGACCCTGGAACCGCACGGGTCTGGCCCCGATTCCACTGAATCGATGGCTGGAGTAGCAAACACCCCATTTCCGATTCATGTTAACACAACAAAAAAAGGGATGTAAATGCCCTATTCCCGGGGCGACCCCGAGCCGCAGACGTAAATATCCACAGTGGTGCCGCCTTTGGTCTAAGCCCAGAGGGCATGATTTACGCAAATGCCATTGGAAAACTTCGAAATCCGAATATCGAAATTAGAAACAAATTCAAATATCAAATGCCCTAATGACAAAAAACAAAATCATAGTCGCGATCTCAGATACGCCTATTGTTTGGATCATTTGAATTTTGGTCATTAAATATTGTTTCGGATTTCGGATTTCGTGCTTCGGATTTAGAGCATTTTCACTTCATAAGGCAGAGCCACTGAACTCTGACCTGGCCCTGAGGACCAGGTCTTCTATGCTGGAATAAAACAGGAGGATGGTCATGAAATTTTGAATCGATTGGGCTGATCCTTCTGCCAGGCGATCTTTCGTACGACGAAAAGACGGGCGTATCTTTCCCGGCCTCACACCTTTATCGGGCGGTTCTGCCGCCTTATGATGGACACCCTTTTGTCAGGGGAGTGACAGGAGTTGCTTCTCTGCGCGTCGGAAATATGATAAACGGATAAGAAAACCCTGCATCCGGGACTGGATAAACCATTTGGGCATTTCAGACTGAAGAGGAGACGGGAACCTTGAAAATCCTTGAAAAAATCAATCAGCGCTGTGCGGCCTGGTTCATTCACGATCTTGACAACACGGATAACAAGGCGAT
>JAZDGZ010000713.1:0-6312 GCA_043806375.1 Pseudomonadota bacterium
GAGACGACGATATCGAAATAACGGTCGAGGCCGTTCGACTCCAGGACCCTTCCAATGGTATTGCTCCTGTTCGTGGCCACCGCGAGACCCACCTTTGGCCTCAGAATGTCCAGAAGCTCCTTTAGCCCCGGCTCCATAATCATATCCGTTATAAAAGGGGTGTAATCCATCTCCATTCTGTAGGCCAGGGCATCCTCAACATAAGGGGTTCCCTCAAAGATGTGACGGATTGACTCGTCGGCTGTATGCATGTGGACAAAGGCGACACTCCCATCCGTCATCACCGGGAGGCCGAAATGGGATAGAAGATGATTGTAAAAGTTGATATTGGCCCGGCGGGAGTCAAACATCACCCCGTCGCAATCAAAGATAACAACAGAGGGTTTTTTCATGGGTGGCGGTTTCCAATTACGTAGGGCAGGCGTCCCTGCCTGCCAAAATATGGTCGGCGCAGTGGCCGACCCTACGTTAGGGCAAATAGGATCCCCTGTCAATCAACTATGATGCCTTCGTAAACATTCATGACACTGAAATGTTGTCGCCCCCGCGCATGAAAATCCCCCTCCATCCCCCTTTGCAAAAGGGGGAAGCAGGAGGAAACGGCGAGCCGAAGAGGTCCCCCCCCCTTTCGCAAAGGGGGGCTGGGGGGATTTCACGGTTGAGATCATTTAGTTTAATTCAAACATAAAAGAGATTATCAAAGCTATGCATTTTCACGGCAAAAAGTCATCAAAGCCGTCACCCCGGCGAATCCCGGATCGGGGTCCGGGACAGGCGCCGGGGTCCAGAAGTGCTTGTTTTTCCTGGATTCCGGGTCAAGCCCGGAATGACAATTATGGCAAATCCTGACTTTTTGCGAGACCGTCAATATTGTTTCGGACTTCGGATTTCGTGCTTCGGATTTAGAGCATTTTCACTTCATAAGGCAGAGCCACTGAACGCTGACCCCCGCAAAGCGGGATCTACGACGGTCCCTGAGGACCAGATTTTCTCTGCAGGAATAAAGCGCAATGGGCTCGCCTCCCAAGGCCAAGCCCATCCTACCAACCCTGATCCACCATTATAGCCCTAGATAGGCCTTCTTGATGTGCGGATTCTCCAGCAGTTCGCTTCCCTTGCCTTGCAGGCTGATCCTCCCTATCTCCAGGACATAGGCCGTTTCTGCATGTTGTAAAGTCTGGCGGACGTTCTGCTCCACCAACAGGATGGTGACTCCTTCTGCGTTTATCCTCTCAATGACTTCAAAAACGCGCTTGACTATCAACGGCGCCAGACCCATCGAGGGTTCGTCCAGCATCAACAGGCTGGGGCGGGACATCAATCCCCGTCCAATGGCCAGCATTTGCTGTTCTCCGCCCGACAGGGAACCGGCCACCTGCTTTTGCCTTGATGCCAGCACCGGAAAGATACCAAAGACTTTTCCCCTGGTCTTCTCCAGATCTCTTCGGGCCCTCCGGCAATAGGCGCCGATGTCCAGGTTTTCTCTGACGCTCAGAAAGGGAAAGATCTTTCGGCCTTCCGGGACGAGGGATATCCCCAGTTCGACCCGGCGATGGGCAGGCAAGGTGTCAATGGTTTTCTCCTGGAAGAGAAGTCTTCCCTGAGCATGGGGAAGGGTGCCGGCTACGGCCCTCATGATCGCCGTCTTGCCCGCGCCGTTGGAGCCGACCAGCGCAGTCACTGAGTGCTCTTTCACCAAGAAGGTGACGTCCCACACCGCCTGAATCCGGTCATAGAATATGGATATCCGATCAGCCTCAAACAAGACCCTTGAGTTCCCTTTTTCGATAGGTGCTTCAGACTTCAAGACGTTCCCCCAGGTAGGCCTCAATCACGTCCGGATTCTCCGCGATCTCCTTGGGCGTTCCCTCGGCAATCATGCGGCCATAGTGAATGACAATGATCCTCTCACAAAGGCCGATCACCGCTTTCATCACATGCTCCACCATGAGGATGGTCAACCCCATGCTCTGGTGGACTTTCTTGACAATCTCCATGGCCTCCGTTGTTTCGGAAGGGGTCAAACCGGCCAGGACCTCGTCCAGCAAAAGGACGTCGGGGTTTGTGGTCAGTGCCCTGGCCAATTCCAGCCGCTTGTGATCCGCCAGGCTCAGCTCGCCGGCCGGAATTCCGGCCTTGGCGGAGAGTCCCACGAACTCGAGGATGCGCTCCGCTTCGCGTTCCGCCTTTTTCTGATGGGTCAGGCAATTTTTCCCGAAAAGCCTTCCCACCGCAGCATTCTTGAGAACGCTCATATTTCGAAAGGGCCTGACCACCTGGAAAGTCCTCACGACGCCTTTGCGGCAGATCTGGAACGGCTTCAGGCCGGTGATTTCCTCCCCCTTGAAACGGATGTTGCCCTTACTGGGGGGATCAAAGCCGCTGATGATGCTGAAGAGGGTTGTCTTGCCGGCGCCGTTGCCTCCAATGATGCCGAGGAACTCCCCCTTTCCTACGGTGAACCCAATCTCGCTGAGCGCCGCGACCCCACCGAAATTCTTGGATAGATCACTCACCTCGAGGATATTCATTTTTCACGGGTCCTCATTTCAAGAAAACGTCGCCTGACGGCGAAAACAACGCCCTCAGGCATAAACTTGACAATGATGATCATGATGATTCCCAGAATGATCATGTAATAGTAGGGATACTGGGCCCAGAGGGCCTCTGACAGTAGGGTGACGACAACGGCCCCTACGATGGCGCCCTCAATCCCTTCAATCCCTCCGAGAAAGGCCATCACGATCACCTGGAACGAGACCATGGGGCTGAAGACCGTGTAGGGATCTATATAGGATCGTCTTAGGGCCAGAATCGCCCCAAGCATTCCCGGAAAAAAGGCGCTGATGCCGAAGGCGAGCCATTTGTAATAGGCTGTGTTGACCCCTAGGGAGTTGGCTGCGTCCTCGTCTTCCTTGATGCTGAAGAGCCCTGTTCCGAACCGAGAGCGCTTGATGAGATAGGCTGCAACGGTGGTCGCCACAAATACAACAAGGATCGAGTAATAGAGGGTATACAAACTTGGGGTCATCATGAGGATCCTGCCTACCGTGCCCCCGAGCTTGATCTCTAGATTGATAAAGATGTAGGTCGTGATTTCGCTGAGACCCAGGGTCAAGATGACGAAATAGGGGCCCCGAACCCGCAGAAAAGGGAAGCCGATCATGAAAGCGAATGCCGCACTGAGGCCCCCCCCCAGCACCACGCTTAGCACATAGGGGATCTTCGTCCACGTCATGGCCATGAAATAGGCGCCTAAACCGAAAAAAGCCGAGTGCCCCAGAGAGATATAGCCTGTGTACCCCGACAGAATGATCCAGCTCTCTGTCAGGGCAACCCACATGAGGAGGTCCAGAAGAACCGAGACGTAGTAGTCTGAAACGGCCAGGGGCATGAGGCAGAGACAGATCAAAACCGCAGCGCCGCCGGCCAGGAGGCGTTTATCGATCCCCATGGGCTAGTAGACCCCCTTTCCAAAAATCCCCTTGGGCCGGACGAGGATAATCAGAATAAACACGGAATAGCTCAGGATCGGCCGAAGCCCCGGGGATGTCAGACTGACCCCGACCGTCTCCAGAAGACCCAGAAGGAACCCTCCGATCAGGCTTCCGAAGATATTGCCCAACCCTCCCAGGACGATCACAACAAAGGCGATGATGGTGTAGGGCAAGCCCATGAAAGGTGTAATCTCATAAAACATGCTCAACAGGCACCCTGCCAACCCGGCCATGGCAAAGGCAACGGAAAAGCTGATATAATAGACAAAACCGGTATTGATCCCCACCAACTGGGAGGCTTCCCTATCCTGAATAAGGGCCCTGATCGCCTTTCCCAGCATGGTCTTTTGGATAAAGAAGTAGCAAACAAGGCAGACAATCACGGAGACCGAAAGGGCGAGAAGCCTATTGTACATGAGGGGAACTCCCATCACCGTGATAACCTCTGTCAGGTAGGAGTACCCTCGAATGTCGGCCGTCCACAGCAAGGAGGCGACATTTGAAAAAATGATCGACAGGCCGAAAAAAATCAGGAGTGAGTTGGACTGAAGGATATCCACCGATTTGGAGGTCTTGATGATCGGCAAAAAGATGACCCGGCAGATGATCAGCCCGATAAGGCCGCAGAGGCCTGCGACCAGGATCATGGAAAGGAGGGGGCTTACCCCGCAAAGCGTATACAGCCAGTAGGTGGTGTAAGCCCCCACCATGATCACCTCGCCGTGGGCGATATTCAGGAGTCGCATCGTCCCATAGATGAGATTCAGACCCACGGCGATCAGGGCGTAAATGCCGCCGATGATCAAACCGGCGGAGATGACCTGCAGTAACTGCGTGAAGTCCAACGGCGCCCCCAGAGACTATTTCTTCGGCCAGGCCGGTTTAGGATAAAGTGGTTTGGCCGTTGCATACTCATTAGGCCAGATGATCTCCTTTTCCCCTTTCTGATACTGGAGCACCATGCCCGGCAAAGAACTCTCCACCCCGGAGTACCTAACGGGGCCGTTGATGGTTTGAAACTCGTTGCTCGCGATGTAGTTCCTCAGTTTTTCACGATCGAGACCGACCTTTTCGATGGCCTGTTGCATCACCTGCGCAGCGATGAAAGCGAGAGCCGAGTTCAGGTAATCGGGCTTCGCTTTGAACTTGGCCTCAAAGCGATCATAAACTTCTTTCGCCCCGGGCCATTTCATCTTTGGACTCCAATGACCCATGAAGGAGATCCCTTCAGCCGCAGCGCCAAATTTCGGCCCATAAGCCACTGTCGCAGGCCCAATCAGTTGATAAAAGAGTTTGGGGTTCAGGCCCACCTCCTGTGCCTGGGTGGTCATGGTAAAAGAGCCTGGCACATAGCAGAGGGCAAGGACCGCATCGGGGCCTTTTGCCTTGATCTCAGCGAGAACAGGGGTGAGGTCTTTCTCGCCCACAGGATAATCTTTGTGCACAACAACGTTAAAACCCGCCTCTTTCACGTAGGGATCGAGGAATTGCAGGTTCTCCCTGGGAAAAAGCTCCTGCGCGTAGATAATGGCCACACTCTTGGCCCCCTGGTTTTTGAGGAGGTCCACCAGTGCCCTCATGAACTTGTCGGCAAGGGGGGAGGTAAACCAGAAGTATTTGGCCTTCATGTCTCGTATCTTGACAGAGGCTGCCGTGCTTCCCACCATGGGGATCTTGTATTTTTCAGCCAACGGGGCAACGGCAAAGTGGTCCCCCGTGCCCTGGGGGGTGAACAGCACATCCACCTTATCCTCGGTGATCAGTTTCTCGTAGATCCGGACCGTGGTGGCCGGGTCGCTCTTGGAATCATAATAGACCAGTTTGACGGGAATTTTTTTGCCGTATTCCGGGATATAGAGGCCCCCCTTTTCATTGACCATCTCCTCCCAAAGCTCGTTGGCCTGCATGTGTCCAACCGCCTGAGGGGCATACCTCCCGGTCAAATTCATGCCAAACCCGATGGTGATGACATCCTTATCCTTCGCAGCTGCTGACGAAGGGGCCTGGCAAAGAAATCCTGCGATTAAGGTGAATGAAAAAAGAAAAACCCAAATCGAATATCCCTTAGCTTTCATCGGTACCCTCCTTTTCTTAAATAGTGAGCAATGTGCCTTTACACCTTCCATCATTGCGAACAGCCCGCCAGTCCTTGATCACACAACCCGCTTGTACCTTATTCAATGATGGCGCTTATGTCAAAGGCTTTTGGGGTTCACTGCTTACACCCGTCGGTGTAATGGCTGTGGTTTATCTCCTCCTACCGCCAACAACGGCCATTCTTCCTTTGATTGCCTTTGGGCCGCCGGAAACCTCTCATCTTTCACCTCCTTTGCCTCCGATTTGGCGGTTCAAGGGTTGGGGTCGATCCGTCACCCCTGTTTTACCTGAAAACCCTTATTCCTCCCTGCCGCCACCCCGGGAACAGGCGGGGATAGCCCTGTCCCAGGGCAGCCGTCTCTCCTGCTACTTATACACCCTGCATAGGGTGCCCCTCGTGGGAACTGATGCGCATATGGTGTCCCTGGGCGGGTCACCCGACATGACCACGTTGATATTGGAATCAAAGCAACCATGTTCCGGGCCGGGCTTCTCGGGAAACCACCAACCGTGGGCTGCGTGGACCACTCTTGGATCAAGCTTGGTGGTCAGTTTGGCCTTCAGTTTCACCCTCTCCCCTTTCACCTTTGGCGTTTCGATCCAAACCCAGTCTCCTTCTTCAATCTGTATAGACTCGGCTGTGTCCGGATGTATCTCGATTTCAGGGTCGGGGACCATTTTCCGCAGACGAGGAATTTGACGCCCTTCGGAGTGAAAA
>JAZDGZ010000714.1:0-8131 GCA_043806375.1 Pseudomonadota bacterium
GGGACATGAGGAACCCTCCTAAGTCAGAGACGCTGAAGCCTTCCTTTGATGTTAAACAGACCTGCTCCTGAAAAGATGGGATAGGTGTTTACGTTCCTGCCAGGCATCGAGAAACCCACCGAGGGATGTGATCGTCTGTCAGTCTTCCATCGATCACACCTCCTTAGCACCCTGCCAAGCCAGGTCTTGTTTTTCGGTCCGACCCCACACAAACCTTTAATTTCCTGTTTTTCCTGGGCACTGAATATTCCGCCTTCCGTTCCTGTTCTGGAAAGTCATGCCTGTCTTGCCCCAAGTTACAATCTTTGACAGGAGCCCCTCGCAACGTCCAAGCTACGGACAGCGATGAGGTCGTCAAGG
Source organism: Pseudomonadota bacterium (assembly GCA_043806375.1). Taxonomy (GTDB): domain Bacteria; phylum Desulfobacterota; class DSM-4660; order Desulfatiglandales; family HGW-15; genus JAZDGZ01. Next base: position 361 of record JAZDGZ010000714.1, read on the forward strand.
CTGATTAACATTGACTTATTTCACTCGTTATTTTAATGATTAACCGATCTGTTGTCAAAGATGGAGGGGGCAAAATGAGACTAGAACGAGCCATTCCCACTATCGTAGTTTTCATCGTTTTCACCCTTATTCTTCTACCCGGGGCGACGGCGGCTGAGGAGGAAAAGGGTGTTTACACTCTGAAAAAGAGCATCGATGAGGCCATGTCCAAGAGTTGGCGTCTTCGCGCAAAACAGGAAAAAATCGATCAGGCATATTACCTGAAAGACCAGACCAGGGCGGATTTCCTTCCTAAATTAGGCATGAGTTACGGCTATACGAGACAGAGCGAAGAGAGGAAATCCCGTTTTTTCGGGATGGAGTCAACCGTGAGCCCGAAAGACAATTTTCAGTGGAGGGGATCGGTGAGACAGCCTCTTTTTACCGGATTCGCCCTCACAAGTTCTTACAGGCTCGCCGAATTGGGCATTGATCTGTCTGAGATGAATCTTGAACTGGAAAAGCTCGATCTGTCGGCGCGCGTAAAGGAGGCCTATTTCAATATTCTCGTCGCGGACAAGGCGGTGGAGGTGGCGCAAAAAGAGGTCGAATCGCTGAAATCAAACGTCAATGTGGCCCGCAGTTTTTTCAACGTGGGGATGATTCCTATCAATGATCTGTTAAAAGCTGAGGTGGAATTGGCCAATGCGGAACAGAACCTTGTCAAGGCCAGAAACACGGCCGATCTCACCCGTGCTGCCTTCAATACCATTCTCGTCAGGCCGATCGACGAACCTGTTCAATTGGAGGACATCCTCTCCTATAGACCCGAGAAAGGAGAGTATGCCTTCTATCTAAAAAGGGCCTTCGATGAGCGTCCCGAGTTAAAGGTCCTTGATATCAATATCCTTCAGGCCGATCAACAGATACGATTGGCCAAGAGCAAGAATTATCCCGAGATTTCTCTCACCTACGACTACATTAAGGAAGGCGATTCAGCAGATGTCTCAGGGAGTCCTTATCATGACGCGAGTAAGTGGGAGGCTATGGCTGTTCTCTCATGGACCTTTTGGGAGTGGGGAAAGACCTATTATACGGGCAAAGAGAAAGAGAGCGCAAAACAGGAACTCATGGAGACCAAGTTATCTCTTGAAGACAGTATTCGCCTTGAAGTCAAGGATGCGCTGTCGGCCCTGGAGGTTGCAGAAAAGAACATCCCGACCACGCAGAAGGCGGTTGAACAGGCAGAAGAGAATCTGAGGGTGAACGAAGAACGTTATAAGGCACAGGTGACCACCATTACCGAGGTGCTTGACGCACAAGCCCTTCTGACTCGCGCCAGGGTGAATTACTATAGGTCGCTTTACGACCAGAACCTTGCCAGGGCAAGATTGGAGCGGGCTATCGGGGCGTACTAGACTAGACAGGCATTGATTTTCGAGAGGTCTTTGATCCTTTTCTTGAAAGATCTCTCTCCCAGCCTTCCGTTCTCAAGGATCCAAAGACCACGGACAACGGACGATTTATCATGATCCAGCTATTCCGTGTTTCCAAGACATTCGGAGCGAACATCGCCCTAAAGGATATCAGTTTGAGAATCCGCAAAGGGGAATTTGTTTTTGTCACCGGCCCGAGCGGCGCGGGGAAGACGACGCTCCTTAGGCTCCTGTTCGGGGGCGGGCAACCGACGGAGGGCCAGATTCTCATCAATGGAATCAACCTAAACCGCATCAGTCGGCTGAACCTCGACCTGTTGCGGAGGAGTATAGGATTCGTATTTCAGGACTTCAAGCTGTTAAACAGAAGGTCGGTGTTCGACAACGTCGCTCTTGCCTCGGTGGTGATAGGAGATCGGTCCGCGGTCACCAAGAAAAAGACCCACCAGATACTGAGGGCCGTTGGTCTGGCGACCAAGGAACAGGCATATCCTCTTCAGCTCTCCGGTGGCGAACAGCAGAGGGTGGCGATCGCCAGGGCGATGATAAACAACCCGTTAATATTGCTGGCGGATGAGCCGACGGGGAACCTCGACCCGGACGTGACACGGGATATTATGCTCCTTTTTCGTACCATTAATCTGAGAGGAACAACGGTGCTGATAGCGACACACAGCAGGGAACTCCTCGATAATACGGAGCAGAGAATTGTTGTTTTACACAAGGGGTTGCTCCAAGAGACAGGATGATGACATTGAGGCTCTGGGCTCGGTACTTCAAACATGCGCTGACAAACATCTCCACGAACAGGATGATTCATGCCATCAGCGTGGGCACCATAAGCATATCTATGGTTCTTTTCGGGGCCTTTGTGCTCTTTTTCGTCAATATCAACAACCTCGTCATGGAGTGGGGACATTCGACGTCCATGTCGGTCTATCTCAAGGACGGCATAGAGAAGGATGCAAGGCAGAGGATAGAATCCGCCTTGATCAATCTTCCCGGGGCCGAGTTCAAGGGATTCATTTCCAAGGAAAAGGCGATGAGTGATCTGATGGAAACTCTGGGCCCTCAGTCGGGGGTACTGGCAGGGCTGACCAAGAATCCATTGCCGGCCTCCTTCGAGATCGTATTCAAAGATGTGCAGGAACTTCAACTGGATCCAAGGAAGATCAAGGAAGAACTGGAGAAGATTGAAGGTGTTGACGAGGTGCAGTACAGTGAACAATGGCTGGAGCGGTTCGAGGCCGTGATTTACATTATCAAGCTCGTGGGCCTTGTCGTCGGGAGCCTCCTTTGTGTCGCTGTTCTTTTCATTATCACCAATACGATCAAGTTGGCCATTTACTCCCGCAGAGATGAAATAGAAATATACAAACTCGTGGGGGCGACCGATTGGTTTGTTAAGGCCCCTTTCTTGATAGAAGGGGCAATACAGGGGATCATCGGCGCCCTGTTTGCCCTCTTAATCCTTTTCGGGATGTACTGGCTTTTCTCCTTGAAAACCATTCGTGTCTCCGGTTTGCCCTTGATGGATATCGTCTTCTTGCCCAACGGGCATATGATATTTATGTTAGCCCTTGGTCTGGTCTTAGGACTCATGGGAAGTTTTGTGGCTATCGGGCGGTTCTTCAGGTTCTTTGATTGATGATGACCATTTTTTTATCAGAGGCTCTTCTCCGTTTTGCCGAAAGACGGACCCAATGGAAGCTGGCCCTTGCGGTCAGGTGTCTTGGTCGCACCATTCTGGTGTCTTCGTTGCTCTTGCCCTCCTTTGCCTTCCCCGCACTTAAATCCGAGTCTGAAATCAAGAAAGTTCAGATTGAAAAGATAGAAGAAGACCTCTCGAGAGAAAGGGAACAATTCCTAAAGTTTCACGAGAAAGAGAAGGACCTTCTAGGACAGTTGTCCGACATCGAGAAGGAGATTGAGCAGAATAAGGCCTCCATTAAAAAACTGCAGGAAAGGATAAGGTTCAACAAGAGGGCCTTGAAAGAGGGGGAGGCAAGACTCAAGGAACTGGACGGGACCTTGAGGGACATTGAAAATCGAATAGGAGGCCGTTTAGACGCCTTTTACCGGTACGCGAAGAGGGGCTATGTGAGGCTTCTGGCTACGTCTACCGGCATTGAAGAAATCAGAAAAAGGGTCAAATACCTTAACATCATCATGGGTGAGGATCGCCGGTTGCTGCAAGAAATTGCTGACGTTCAGGAGAGACAGAAGAACGAGGTCTCTTCGCTGAAAGGCAGATTAGCTGAAATAGAAAAAATGGAAAGGGCAGAGAGCGATCACATGGTATCCTTAAAGGGAGATCTGGACAAAAGGGTCATACTCCTGGCCAAGATTCACAAGGAAAGGGAGTTTTATGAGACAGCCGTAAAAGAACTGGAAGCGGCGGCACAAAACCTCAAAGAGAAACTCCTGAACCTTGAGAAGGGTCAAGAGAAAAAGAGACAACTGCCCTCCGGGTTTGAGGAGGCAAAGGGGAAACTTCCGGTTCCCCTGGACGGCAAGATCCTCGGGGATGCCGGTGACCTTTCGTCTGTTCAGAGAGAGGGTCCGAGGGGTGTATATATTGAAGCTCCCAGCGGCACACAGGTCAAAGCGATCTTTCCAGGGCGGGTCGATTACTCCGGATGGCTGAAGGGTTATGGGGAAATCATTATCCTTAATCACGGTTCCCGGTTTTTTAGCGTATCAGCCAATCTCGCACGCAGAGAAAAGACGGATGGAGACATGGTCAGGACGGGAGAGGTGATCGGTTCGTTAGGTCAGCTCGATCCTTCATCGGGATCGAAGCTCTATTTTGAGATACGTAAAGGGGGAGAGATCCTGGATGCGGTGAGGTGGCTAAAAGTTCGTTGACCTTTTCGAGCAGGGTGGAGTATATTTTATAGGTAAAGCGTTTCAATGAAGAGGAGCCGAACTATGCGGATCAGAAACAAAAAGCTAATCCTGGATATGACCCTGATCTTTTTTCTGATCGGGGGAATCCTTTTTCTCAACGGAAGCACCGGGCTGGTGAAGGCTGGTACCGATGACGTCTATAAGAACCTGGAGGTTTTCACAGAGGTCCTGAGGCAGATTGAAAAGAATTATGTGGAATCCCAAGACGCTCAGAAACTTATCTATGGTGCCATCAAGGGCATGGTCCAGAGCCTTGATCCTCACTCGGGATTTATGACAAAGGAGGAACATCAGGAACTCCTTATCGAAACCAAAGGAACCTTTTCAGGCGTGGGGATCGAGATAACCGTCAGGGACAATATCCTCACGGTGGTCTCTCCGATCGAGGGTACTCCCGCCTACAAAGCAGGGATACAGGCAGGGGACAAGATCATAAGGATCGATGGTAAACCGGCCAACGATATGACCATAACGGATGCCGTCAAAAACATCAGGGGGAAAAAGGGCACGACCGTCAAGCTGACAATCATGCGTGAAGGCGCCGAAAAGCCCCTCGAGTTCACGCTTACCCGTGATATCATCCCTGTAAGAAGTGTCCGCAGCTACCAGCTTACCCCGACCATAGGGTATGTCCGCATTTCCAATTTTCAGAGCAGGACAGGAAAAGATCTGGCTTCGGCCTTGGAAAAACTCGAAGAGGGGCGCAAACTGGAGGGCTTGATTCTGGACGTAAGGAACAACCCGGGAGGCCTTTTAGCCCAAGCCATAGAAGTCTCGGATCTGTTTCTTGACTCAGGCCTTATTGTGAGCACCAAGGGAAGAATTTCTTCACAAGACATGGTCGTCTCTGCCCATAAAATAAAAGGGGAAAGGAAATACCCGATCATCGTATTGGTCAACGGGGGCAGCGCGAGTGCCGCCGAAATTGTTGCCGGGGCCTTGCAAGACAACAAGAGGGCCCTGATCCTCGGAACCAGGACCTTTGGAAAAGGCTCTGTGCAGACGATCCTGCCCCTTTCTGACGGGTCAGGCTTGCGCCTGACAACGGCCCGTTACTATACCCCGAGTGGGAAATCGATTCAGCTGAGCGGCATTAGTCCTGATATAGAGGTGAAATTCATTCCGCCCACCGAAGAACAAGAAAAGGAAAAGGCACACGTCATCCGGGAGGAGGATTTAAAGGGCCACATGCCGAACGACGCACAACTGGGTGAGGCGGAGAAAGAGAAGGTTATAGAAGAGAAAGACAAGGAGATGGAAGAGAAAGAGACCGAGCAGAGGGTTAAGACGCTCATTGAGAAGGACAATCAGGTCCGTCAGGCTTTACAACTGCTCCAGACCTGGAATTTCTTCTCGCAAATGAAAGCCGGACAGTGAGTTTGCCGTCGAAACCCACGAAGTCACTTCTCCTATGACGCGTCCCGGTAGAATGAATGTCATCCCGAGGAGTGAAAAGGAGGCGCAAGGCAAGAGGGACAAGGTCGAAAGGGAGATCCCTTCTGGCATTTGCCATCCTTTTCGGAGGCCTGATGGTCTTTGTTATCTGGAGTTACCTCTCCGGATTGACCACCACGGTCTCGATCCCCCCCTATGAAGAGACTTATTCGGCGCCCTCACATCTCATCGGAGAGATCAAAAGGATTGACGGCGCCCTTTATGAATCTTTCTATCAAGAAAGAATACCGGAAAAGAATATTCTGTTCCTAGGTGTGAAGCCAAGGCATGTCGGGATGACTGATTGGGATTTTACGGAGGTCCTCGTAAGGCTTCCAGCGAAAAGCTCAATGCGTCACCTTTGGAGGACCCTCGAGGCTGCATTAAACCCACTAAGACCTGAGGTGAGCCATAGGGTGGAAAGGGGATCTGACCAAGAACTCGCAGTTCATATTTTCGCCCTGGGATCTTACACCCACAAAATTCGATTGAATTGCGAGCCCGATCATGTGGTATCTTACGGGGAACCCCCCAAGGTGGCGATAATCATTGACGATCTCGGCCCTGAGAGGGAGATAGCCGAAGCCTTTATCCGCCTGGATATTCCCCTCAGCATCTCTGTCTTGCCGTTGACGCCCTACAGCCGTCTAATAGCGAGGAAGGCAGGCAAGAAGGGACGCGAATTGCTCCTTCATCTGCCCATGGAGCCCAAGGACTATCCCGAGGTCAACCCCGGTCCCGGGGTTCTCCTTGCAGCCATGGAAGAGGATGAGATACGAAAGGTCTTGGACGAGAATCTTCGGTCCGTTCCCGGGGTTCGAGGGGTAAACAACCACATGGGATCCAGGTTCACGGAAAGAGAGGAGAAGATGGCCGTCCTTCTCGGTGAACTGAAACGGAGAAACCTGTTCTATGTGGACAGCAGGACGACCAGGGAGACCGTTGCCTTTGACGTCGCCAAGAGGGTGGGGGTGCCCACGGTCAGGCGCGGCGTTTTTCTGGACAATGATTTATCCCCCCGCGCGATGACATTCCAGATCGAGCGACTGCTGGGTATGGCGAGGCATTCGGGATCGGCGGTCGGAATTGGACATCCCCATGAGGAGACCCTGATGCTCTTGAAGAAGTTCCTTCCCAAATTGAAGAACGAGGTCAGGGTCTTGCCGGTCTCGGATCTGGTCAGCTGATGTGACATTACTGCACATTGGCAAATGTGAAGAATTGGAGTGTTGAGAGGAAACGAGTCTGCCGCGACCAAGACCCTGGCCGTTTTTACAGACCTAGAATGATACCAATAGGAGAGTAATGGGATGAAAGTTCCATTGTTGGATTTGAAAAAGCAGTACGAAACGATCAAGGACGAGGTGTTGTCAGCCGCCGACGAAGTTTTTGAGTCACAACAGTTCATCCTGGGATCCAAAGTCGAAGAGCTGGAGGAAAAAGTTGCGGCCTACTGTCGATCAAAGTATGCGGTGGGCGTGTCATCTGGTACGGACGCGCTTCTGGTTTCCCTCATGACCGCTGGCATTGGGCCGGGTGATCTGGTTGTCACCACACCCTACACCTTTTTTGCTACAGGGGGCTCCATCACACGACTGGGAGGGATGCCCATATTTGTGGATATCGATGAGAGCACCTATAATATGGACCCAACTCAACTCGAAATGACCCTTTCCTCCCTCGACAATGGCCAGAAAGCCCGATTAAAGGCGATCGTGCCGGTCCATCTTTTTGGGCAGTGTGCAGAGATGGGCGCCATTATGGGGATAGCGAGGGCACACCATCTTGTGGTGATTGAGGATGCGGCCCAGGCCATCGGATCCGAGTACCGATTTTCCGACGGGACGGTGAAGAAAGCGGGGTCGATGGGGGAATATGGATGTTTTTCCTTTTTCCCCTCCAAAAATCTGGGTGGCTTTGGTGATGGCGGGATGGTCACTGCGAACGATCCGGAGATTTACGATCAGCTCAAGATTATGAGGGGTCACGGCGCTCGGCCGAAATATTATCAT
>JAZDGZ010000715.1:0-5732 GCA_043806375.1 Pseudomonadota bacterium
GCGTCGAGGCCATAGATATCCACCAAGGCCAAGGGCTTTATCACGTTCCCGATGCTCTTGGACATTTTGCCTTCGTTCACGTTCCAGTATCCGTGCACGTTGAGGTGTTGGTAGGGTTCAATGCCGGCCGCCTTGAGCATACATGGCCAGTAGATGCCGTGGGGTTTCAGGATGTCTTTTGCCACGAGGTGCTGGGCCACGGGCCAGAATCTAGCAAAGAGTTCGCCGCCCGGGTACCCCAGAGCGGAAACGTAATTGATCAAGGCATCAAACCAAACATAGGTGACGTAGTTCTCGTCGAAAGGCAGTGTGATGCCCCACTTGAGCCTTGACTTCGGCCGCGAGATGCAGAGGTCTTCGAGGGGCTCCTTCAAGAAGGAAAGGACTTCGTTCTTGTATCTTTCAGGCCTTATAAAATCAGGATGCCGGTGAATATGATCAATAAGCCATTCCTGGTAATTGCTCATGCGAAAAAAGTAATTGGACTCGCTGATCGCCGAGGGTTCTGTTCGGTGATCAGGGCACTTGCCGTCCACCAATTCCCTTTCGGTGTAGAAGCGTTCGCAGCCGAAGCAGTAAAGGCCTTCGTAATCACTGAAATAGATATCGCCCTTCTCCCGGACCCGTTCAAGGATCTTACTGACGACTTCCTTATGAGCCGGATCGGTGGTACGGATGAAATCGTCATTCATGATATTCAATTTGGGCCACAGATCTCTGAAAAGGGCGCTCATCCGCTCAACATACTTCTCAGTAGGGTCCCCTGCCGCTTCAGCAGCCCTCACGATCTTGTCGCCATGCTCGTCTGTGCCCGTGAGGAAATAGGTCTCTTCTCCTTCCAGAATATGGAACCTTCGAAGGACGTCGGCCACGATCGTGGTGTAGGCATGCCCCAGATGCGGCTCGGCGTTCACGTAATAAATGGGGGTGGTTACATAGAAGGGTTCTCTCAATGACCTTACTGGTTACTCCTTTTGGTTTGTTTTTAGCGGCTCCCTGTCGGCTCATCCCGCACGATCTCGTCGAAGGAGATGTCCTTTTCCTCTCCTTCATCGAGGAGAACGATCAACCTTTCCATCCATATGTTCTGGCGGAGTACTTTCCCCTCACCGTGAATCGTCTTCACCCTTTTGCCGATCTTGGGCAGGTGTTTCTTCACCTTCTCATAATAGCCGTACTCGAAGGAAAGGCAACACATCAGCCTGCCGCACATTCCTGAGATCTTGGTGGGATTCAGGGAGAGGTTCTGTTCCTTGGCCATCTTGATGGAAACGGGTTCGAAGTTGTTCACGAAGGAGGTGCAGCACAACTGGCGGCCGCAGGTGCCCAAGCCACCGACCATCTTGGCCTGATGGCGAACCCCGATCTGCCTCATCTCTATCCTTCTGCGGAATCTTTGTACCAGGTCTCTAACCAGGTCCCGAAAATCCACCCTGCCGTCGGAGGTAAAATAGATCATGATCTTGCCGCCGTCAAAAAGGCACTCAACGGAGACCATGCACATAGGGAGAGACCTCTCCCTTATCTTCTCGTAACAAAAGGCATAGACCTCCCTTTCAAAACCGCAGTTCTTTTCGAACCTCTCAATGTCCTGTTCGTTGGCAACGCGATAGACTCGGCTTACCGGTTTTCCCGGAATGTCTTTGGTTGCGTTCCTCGGCTCCGAGCAGACGATCCCGAAGGCAGGGCCCTGTTCTGTCTCAACCAGGACCTTGTCCCCTTTTTGAAGGACGAAATGTGCCGTGTCAAAGCTCCGCACCCTTCCGTACCTTCCCAACTGTACATCTACAATTTTACTCATTCTCGAATTGACGCCTCACCGGCATGAGATTTTTTTTGAGCTCCGTTTTCCTGAGCCTTAGGACGGTATTCTCCATCATAAGGTCTACGTTGCGAAAACGAAGGTAGTCCCGCTCCGCCTGATCCAAAACAAAAAGACTATCGATCAGGTAATCGATTGTAAAGTCTTTAGACATATTTTTCAACTCGCTGGAAAAATCCATGTTGATAACCGTGCCGTCGTGACCCGTCGTCTTCACCACGATTAGGTCCCTGAACCAGGTTTTCCAGGTGGCCAGGAGACCCGGAACGCCCGTCTCCCCCCGGTCCGGCCTTTCCGCTTCCTTCTTTTTTTGTCTTCCAGTCTGTTCCAGTGCCATTTCAAGGGCCTCTTCGGTGGAAAGTCTCGGCAAATCGATGACCCTAAGAAGGTACTCCCGTCTTTTTTCGAGGTAATCGCTCTCACACATCTCCATGGCCCTTCCAAGACTTCCAACAGAGATCTTGGCCAGCAGAGAGGCCTTTGCCTTTTCCAAGCCCTTCTCGGCCATAAGCCACTCCTCGATGAGACGGGCCGGTATGGGCAGGAAAGGAACCTTTTGACATCGGGAGACGATCGTGGGCAAAAGGTCTAAAGGATCGATAACGGTGAGCACAAGGATATTTCCGAGAGGAGGTTCCTCCAGGGTCTTCAGAAAGGCATTGGCGGCCTCGTCGGTCATCGTCTCCGCCTGGCGAACGACGCTTACGCGATACCTTCCCGACAAGGGCATGAACCCGAGGCTCCTGTCCAGATTCCTGATCTGTTCTATTTTGATGCTCTGCCCCTCAGGCCCCAGTAATTCGAAATCCGGAAAAGTCCCATTCATGATCTGACGGCAAGGCATGCAGCAGCCGCAACCCTCTTGGCCGACCGGTTCCCGGCAATTGACGGCCTGCATCAAAGCCACAGCCGTGCTGGTCTTGCCAACACCCGGAATACCGGCGAACAGGTAGGCATGGGGGATCTTTTCTCTGGCTACCGCCTGCTTCAAAAATCTAATGGCCCTTTCCTGGCCGATGATCTGAGAAAAGGGGGTAAAGCCCTTCGTTGAAGCCATTTCTCTCCCTTTCGAATGGGCGTCTCAGCGCCTTTCCCTTCACTCCTCCCTCTCAGCGCGGGACCTGGAGGTCCAGGAAAGGCTTGATGTGTTTAAATATCTCCTTTTCAACATCCTCTACATCCATCGTGGCATCAATAACGGCAAACCTCTTGGGATATTCCTTTGCCAGATCGAGATAGGCCTTTCTCACCTTCTGGTGAAATGCGATTTTCTCCTTCTCGAACCTGTCTTGCCCCTTGCTCTCTTGTTCCTCGTTCCGCTTCAGGGCCCTGCTGAGGCCGATCTCGACGGGGCAGTCAAGAAGAAAGGTGATATCCGGGGAGATCCCGCCGGTGACCTTCCCGTTCAAAAACTGGATCAGGCCGATATCCTGGCCCCGGGCTGAACCCTGGTAAGCCACGGTGGCATCAAAATATCGATCACATATCAACCACTTGCCCTGCTCCAACGCCGGCCTGATGACCTCCTCGACGTGCTGAGCCCTGTCTGCCGAATACAGAAGAAGCTCTGCCAAGGGTGTGAGGTTTCGGTTTCCGGAATCCAACAGGATCTGCCTGACCTTCTTGCCTATCTCGGTCCCACCAGGCTCGAGGGTTGAGACAAAAGGGACCCCGTACGCCCTTAACCCATCTTTGAGCCGCCTCATTTGGGTCGTCTTGCCGCACCCCTCTATCCCCTCGAAGGTAATGAACAAGCTTCTCTCCTTGCATCATATTAGGTTCTTGCCCGAACCCTCATTTCGGGATGTATTGGGGCCGTCCCCTGGTGGCTCGCCGGTGGCGAACCTCTATCCCTTCGGAGGGTCTTAAGGCAATTGGCGCCAGAGTATAGTGAAAAAAGCGACAACAATCAACAGGCTCTTACCTAAATCTTGATCAGGGACTATTGGATGGGGCTTATTTTGTTGACAAACGGACAAAAATGAATATTTCTACGCAGGTGTTCAATTCCAGGGCAGACGATTCCATTCCCAACCCCTGATACACCGAATCCTATCTGACCAAACAAATACTCTTCCCGGAGGGATCATGGCAAAAGGCGACAAGAAAAAACAGGAAAAACCCACTAAAAAGAAGGCGTTGAAGCAAAGTGTCAGGGATGTACCCAAGAGGGCAAAGGTTGTGACATCCAAGAAAGGGAGAAAGGCTGAAAGGGTGAAAGACAATTTTCGCAGCGCCTTTTTGGAGAGCCTTCAAGCCAAGAAGGAGGATTTGGAGGAGACCTTGGCAGGCTTGCTCAGCAGCAGGAAGGAGTATAATGGCGAATTGACGGCCGGCGACTATATAGATGAAGTGGATGATGCCCAGCGGGAGATCTCGGCTTCCAGCCATTATGGCCTGATCGAGCGCAAGAACAGGGAATTGCGAAAGATCGAACACCTGCTTGGGAGGATATTGAAGGAAGAGGAATTCGGCCTTTGCGATGAATGCGGGGCCCGAATTCCCAGGGAACGGTTAATGGCCGCCCCTGAAGCGACCCTGTGCATCGCCTGTCAGCGGGAAATGGAGAAAGAGGATTATCGAAGACTCATGGCCTCCAAGTCGACGCTCGGATTCGGGCCGAGAAGAGAGTTCTCATGGGGGATTTCCGACTCCCGCGATGACGATGAAAACGTGATGGTGGAATACCATATCGGTACCGTGCCGACCGTCGATATCGATGAAATCGCCTCTGATGATCAAGCCCCTAAGGAAAAGGAGGAGCCCGAAGGGCAGAGTTGAGTATCAGGGAAAGGCCCCCTTGCCCGGATCAGCGAGAAAGGTCCATCGCCTCTGTTCCTGGCTGAGAAGGCCGCACAGAGGGGAAAAGAGACCTGTCCGTGTGAGGAAGGAATTTTGCCGCGCTAAAAAGATTCATGAATTCCTGATTCACGTTGAGTTCCACGTAGGTGACCCGGTCATGGATCTCGTAGATCTCTTCCCTGGCCGCAGCCGACAAAAGGACCTGAGCGGCCCCCTCCAGGGAGGTATTGCCGAGGGGCTTGTAGGTCTCCAAAGGCAGATCCGGGATCATGCCCAAGGTGATGGCGGATCCGGGATCGATAAAAGAGCCGAAAGTGCCGGCAATATAGAAATGGACGAGTTCCTTCATGGGGATATTGACCAACCTGGTGATGGTGGTCAATATGGTGAACATGGCCGCCTTTGAACGGATGAGGGCATCGATATCGGTCTGGCTGAGGGTGAGGTCCCGGCCCGTGCCCGAGGCCTGAGAAGGGACCACCACCAGAACCTTGATCCCCTCCATCTCCCTGAGCCGCTCTCCGCATTCACTCCCGACGAATTTCCCTCGAAGATGGATCATCCCTGCCAGGGACATCCCCACGATGGCCTCCTGCGCGATCCGGTGTCTCTCGGCAAGGACCCTGATCTCCTGGTTGAGCCTCTCCACAACCAGGTCCTGCAATCGTCTCAGCCCCCCTCTCAGCGGAAGGCAAAAAACTATCTCTGCGTTCTTTGCGACTCTGCGGTGAATATGTGTCGCAGCGACTAATCAATATTCCAGTGTCTGAGTCGCAGATTCCCTTTGCTGCGAACCGAAAGACGGTGGGGGCTGGTCTTCCCTTATGCGGGTGGTGTATGAGTGGAGAGGTTCAGAAAGGGGATGGGCCATTCCGCCACGGGTGCAGGGTGAGGGTTTTCACGCCCTGATATCTATGGTCGGATTCAACCCTTTCTGGAGACCCATGGGGTAAGGCTGAATGATGTTATAGGCAATATTCTGACCTTTCTGCGCATGCCCCCTGAACCGCGTGCCGTCAAAAAAGGCCCCGTTCGCCTCAAGGATGTGTTCTATGCGCCTCTGAAAGGCTTAGACGAATACCGAACCCAGTCCATCTAAGTGCATCGC
>JAZDGZ010000716.1:0-8851 GCA_043806375.1 Pseudomonadota bacterium
TCGTTTTTCCGATATCCTGACGCCCCGGGGCGATCTATCCCTTTCAGGCCCTCTTCAGGAAGAAGAGGATGAACAGGAAATCGCCCATCTTCCTCGACTTGTCCTGGATTTCAACCGAAAAGGCTTCGGCAGGCTGAAGGGACTGATCGACGCCATCAATGACATCTAGACGCCCATGGAGCCAAACGCTTGATCGGCTGCCCCAGGGAGGCCTTTTCCAGAGGCGCAATACTGGCCCAGCCTTTCTTAGAAGTCCCCTTGGGCCTCACAGGCGCCACCGGACAGTGTAGGGGCGGGGTTTATCCCCGCCCTAAGAGGCGGGCATAAACCCCGCCCCTACATGATTCGGTGCTTGTATTCAGGCCTTGGTGCCCTTCGACGGGGCTCAGGGCCTTGAGCCTGCCGAAAGGCCGTGAGCACTACCTGGAACGAATTTGATTGCACCTTTGGAAAAGGCCTCCCTGGGGCCGCCATGCTCCCTTAGCAAGATCTGGGCAACAACCCGTTATAAAAGGATCATACCGAGCTTTGAGATGGCAATCACAGGGCGGTTGGTCCTTCTCTACACAGGGGCCTTTAAGTATAATTAGGCATCCTTTTCTCCAGAAAGGCGCTTATCCCTTCACGCCCATTCGGGTGGTCGGCGCACCACGCAAGAAGTTCCCGTTCCTTTTCAAGTTGCCTCTCAAAAGAAGTGTTGAAGGAATCCGTCATCAGCCTCTTAGAGGCGGCAAAGGAGGAGAGGGGACCGCCAATGATCTGCCGGACCAGCTCGATCGCTTTCTCCATGGCATGACCATCCTCCACCACTTCGGTGACCATGCCCCAGGAAAGGGCCTGTTCCGCTGTAATCGGCCGATCCAGGACAGCAATCTCCATGGCCCTGGCAAGGCCGACCAATCTCGGCAGGGTGAACGACCCGCCGCCGTCAATACTGAGCCCGTTGCTCGTATAGGCCTGCCTCAAAATGGCGGAGGCCTCCATGACCCGGAAATCGCAAGCCAGGGCCATGGAAAAGCCGCCCCCTGCAGCCAGCCCGTTGATGGCCGCTACCACAGGTTTGGGCATGCGGCGTATTTCGAGGATGGCCTGGTGGTATGTTGCCGCCAAGGCATAGAATGCCTCCCCATAGCCCTTTCCGGATTGGGAGATCCATCTAAGATCCCCGCCGGCGCAGAAGGCCTTGCCCTCGCCGGTCATCACCACTCCCTTCCCGAGCGGATCCCGGGCCAGATCGATGAGCCTTTCCGCCAAAAGCCGGACCATCTCCATGCCAAAGGCATTGTAGGCCTTGGGCCGGTTCATCCTGATCCTTGCAATCCCTTCGATGCATTCGATTTTCAGAGGTTCGTCCATAGGTCATCTCCTTGATAGTCTTTTTATTCCGTCCCCATCTTTTGCAGCAACTCGCGGGCCTCACGGTGATTCGGGTCGATGTCCAGGATCTTGCGGATTTGGTCTTGCGCCCTCTGGATCTGCCCTGTCTCCGCATAAAGGACGCTCAGATACAATCGGGCATCAATGAAGCCGGGATCGATTTTTATGGCCTTGAGGAAGGCCTCCTCCGCGAATTCATATGCCTTTTCAATCCCCTGGTAAGCCATGGCAAGGCCGAAGTAGTTATCTGCCGAGCGGGGATTCGCCTCTACGGCCTTGTGAAAAGAGGAGATCGCCTTTGCGGTCTGGCCCAACTCGCCGTAGGCCATGCCCATGTTGAAGTAGATCTGCTCGGTCTTGAATCCGAGGCCGACGGCCTTTTCGTAATAGAAGGCCTCCATGCTGTGGTCCCCTGTCCGGCCGTAGGCATATCCCAGGTGATAGAGGGCGAAGGCGTTTTCAGGGGACCTTTCTAGGAATCGCTCATGCAGGAGGATACTCTCGGGGTAGTCCTCGCGTTTCATGGCCTCATCGGCACGGGTGTCGCAGGTCCAGGAAGGGGGAGCCTCCCCCCTCTGCAGCGCATCCTTGCCGCACCCCGTGCCGGAGAGGACGACGAAAAGGGATAAGAGGAGGCACCACAGGGGCAGGAGGGGATCTAATGTCCCTGTGGAAATGTTGGGGCCCATGGCCTTCGGATCGGCCGGTATGCTGGTGGGCTGGGACGCCAAATCAGCGGCCCCCTTCCCTGGCACGATCTCTTTCGATGTGGAAGATCGTGGCTCCTATGGGCGCGAAGGAGAGGAAGAAAAGGTTCAATATGGGAACCAAAAAGGGGAGCCCGAAGCCAAGATGGAAGAGCAGGTTCTTCAGGAGGATGCGAAACCTCTCCTTGAAGGGGATCAATTGCCTTGCGGGAACCAGATCCGTATTATCCCAGGAGAGAAAGATGACGGCGATGGCAGAGGAGATGAAGATGAAGAGCGGTCCCAGAGCAATGAGCCAGCCCATGATCAGAAGGAGAAAGGAGAGCAGAATCGGGATAACGGCCCTGGGTATTTCCTGTCTCACGAGGTGAAGGAAGAGGGCCCAAAAGGGCATCTTTGCCGGCGCCCTGACGTCTCCCGTCACCATGGCCTCTGTGATGCGTGACATGTGATCCATGATGAGAACGCTGAAAAAGATCTGTGAAATGAGATAGGAGAAGACCGCCGAGAGGGCCACCAGAAATAGGGAAACGAGCCACGAAAGGAGATACCAAAGCCAGAGGGTCCACCGGCTTTCCGGTCTTGACCAGAGGAGTTCCATGATTTCCTGGTGAAAGGCGAGGATCAGGCCGGCCAGGGCAAAGGTGATGATGATGGCCAGAAAGAACCTCAAAAGACCCCAGAAGAGGAGCCTGGGGCTCCTCATGCCCAGCCACAGGCCACGAAAATTGCATAGCAAACCTTTTACGAGGGCCATAGCTCCTCCGTAAAAACCGCATGGGCGGGAGAGATTAAAGGGAGCAACAACTTGTTTAGCTGCGCGCCCCTCATGCTTTTCCCTGTGGTTCAGTCCTGAAAAAACTCTCTAAGCTCCTGACAAACAGACTCCGGCTTTCTGACGGTAAAGGATTCCTTGTGCATGGTCTGGAAATAGGCCATGTCGCTATTCCCGATGCCTCGAGGCGTTAGTCGAGGGCAGATCCTGGCATTCACCCGGAAATGGTCACCCTCCCTGACGGAAAAGATCGAGACGTTGAAACTCAGGATATTCTCCCGGTTGAAGTACTTCAATACCCTGGAGAGGCCAATGAGAAAGGGTGCCAGCCCTTGTTCGCCGACCTGGATGAGGGAGGAATGTTCGGAAAACAGGCACCATACGTCAGGCAAGAAACCGCGCGGCACGAAACTCATGGCCCAGAATGTGGACCCTATCTCGCCAAGGTAACGTTCTGCCTCTGCCTTTTCCGCCTCCATATAGTCGTGCCAGAAGGTCTCGGGGTTTTCCGCAGCGTACCTCTTGGAGGCTTCAACCTGCATCCGCTGCTCGTTCGTTGGAAACTCGCCGCAGTTCGGCTGAAGGTGCGGGTGGACCATGCTGGACCCGGACGGGGGCATATAGTTCCAGTTGATGCTTGCATATTGCATCAGGGGATCCACATGGAAAACCCTTTTGATAAAGATCTGGGAGGCAGAGAAGGCATTGGCCATCGTCTCCGGCGTCAGCTCTTCCATGGGGATGTGATGGTGATGGGAGAAGACGGATACCCCCGCATATTTGTCGAAGGGGAGCATGTTGGGGATGAGCGAGGCTTCACCAACCCTGACGCGGCCTTCGGGGATCACCTCCTCCGGAAAGAGGGGCGTCGATTTTTCCATCGTCTCAGGACAGAAGGGGCAAAAGAGGTCCCTGGAGCGCCGGACGGTCTCTGATATGTCGGGTCTCCCCGCCTTGAAGGGCAGATCGAAAACCCGTCCCGTCTCTCCCGTCAGTGGGTCGAAGCGGATTTCGTAAGGGGCCTCCTCCAGCGCGAAGCCCCGGAGAGGGTTATGAAAACGGGCCTTGCCTTGAATTTTTCTAAAGGATATGCTCATAAGGTCAACCGCCACGCATGATATTTCGTCCCTTATAATCTCATCCGAGAATCATTTCAAGTGAGGATACGAAAAGGGGCGGAATTCCTGCAATCGCAGGAAGGGGTCTTGATTACGGCGTGGGGTGACCCAAAGAAAGAAGCGGCGCTCCTGAGATCCCGGCTCGACGGGGTGATGATGCTTTGATGGTGGTCAGGGTGGATCTTGACTATTTTGCAGGATATCTGGTATGACATCTGAGCTAAGAACGCCCTAGCAGGTGTTTATCAGCAGCCTGCCAGTGCATCCATTCATCAAACTTCGGGTGGCAGCCCGAAAAGACACGACCGGAGGGAGAGCGAATATGGACAAACCGATCGAGACGTTTTGGAAGGCTCGCCTGAGCGATCTCAAGGCCGCTTTTGAAGGCAACAATTTTGAGGTCTTTTTGGCCCGGGACAGGGCAGAGGCAAAGAAAATCGTGCTGGAGCAGATCCTGCCCAAGATAGGGCCGAAGAGCGTCTCTTGGGGCGGGTCCATGACATTCTTGGCAACGGGCCTCTACGACACCATAAAGGAAATGAAGGGCCTGGAGGTTCTCGACGCCTATGACAAGAGCAGGTCGCCCGAAGAGACCTATGAGTTTCGAAGGAAGGCTCTTCTGGTGGATCTATTCATTACAGGAACCAATGCGGTCACCGAAGACGGCATGCTGGTCAATCTGGACATGTTCGGCAACCGCGTCGGCGCCATTGCCTTCGGCCCCAAGAACGTGCTCATTATGGTAGGGCGAAATAAGGTGGTCGGCGATCTGGACGAGGCTATGCTCCGAATCAAGAATTATGCCGCGCCCGCCAATGCCATGCGGCTGGACAAGAAAACCCCTTGCGTAAAGACCTCCTACTGTGAAGAGTGCAAGAGCCCGGACCGGATCTGTAACACCTGGACCATCACCGAGAAATCCTTTCCCAAGGGGAGGATCAAGATCGTTCTGATCAATGAGGATCTGGGCCTGTAGGGGGATTCTTTTATCCTCTTCCATTTGTTGATGGTTTCGCAAAAAGTCCCATTTTCATGTCATTTCGAGCGAAGCGAGAAATCTTGAAGTGCTGACACGATGAAAGGAGAAGATCTCTTCCTGCGGTCGAAATGACAGATTCACTCCGCGGGACTTATTGCGAAACCGGCATTTGTTCTTTGCCGGCACATTTCAGCGATACCCATCGCTGAAAAGGAGGATCCATGGCGCAGAATGAATTGCTCTACCTCTCC
This sequence comes from Pseudomonadota bacterium, assembly GCA_043806375.1. Taxonomy (GTDB): domain Bacteria; phylum Desulfobacterota; class DSM-4660; order Desulfatiglandales; family HGW-15; genus JAZDGZ01. The sequence goes on from JAZDGZ010000716.1 coordinate 5,208, forward strand.
CAGGCCGATGTGGCGTCGATCGGTCTATCCATGTCCGAGATTATCGAGGCCCTTGAGGTCGCCTTTCGCGAGAAGGGGGAAGGCCGGACGGAAATGCCGCCGAAACCCGGGATCCACCCGGGCGGGGGCGATAATTTTATCCACGCCATGCCCGCCTATATTCCGGCCCTGAAATCGGCCGGCCTCAAGTGGGTGAGCGGATTTCCGGAAAATCAGAAGCGGGGGCTCCCCTATATCTCCGGACTTCTCATCCTGAACGACCCGGAGACCGGGATGCCTCTCTCGGTGATGGATTGTGCCTGGATCACGGCCATGCGCACCGGGGCGGCCTCAGGGCTGTCGGCCCGATTCCTGGCCAGGCCGGAATCATCCGTGGTCGGTATCCTGGGTTGCGGCGTCCAAGGGCGAACCAATATAGAGGCCCTGAAGGTCCTATTCCCTTTGAGGCGGGTCATGGCATACGATGTGGACGCCCGGGCAGGACAACGCTACGCCGAGGAAGTGAGCGGCAGGTTCGGGCTGGAGGTCGTTCTGGTTTCCACACCCCGGGAGGCGGTAACGGGCTGTGACATTGTGGTTACCGCAGGGCCCATCCTGAAGGTCCCTCACAAGACCATTCAAGCCGGTTGGCTCGACGAGGGGGCCTTCGCCACTCTGGTCGATTTTGACTCTTACTGGGATCCGGATGCGCTCAAAGAAGCGAACAAGTTCTGCACCGACGATGTGCCTCAGCTCCTCCACTATCAGCAGGCCGGTTATTTCCAGAATATCCCCGCCCTTTATGCCGATCTCGGCGAACTGGTTTCCGGGAAAAAGGCGGGCCGTGAAGGCCCGAATGAACGAACCATGGCTGCCAATCTGGGTCTCGCCCTGGACGACATGGCAGTGGCGCCCATGATATACCAACGCGCCCTGAAAATGGGGATCGGCACAAAGCTGCCCCTCTGACGGGGCCGAGTTTGGGACGCACTTAGCACAGTGGATATATTGAGGCCTGGTTGCAAGCGCCCAAGAATTTGGAATGTCGAATACCCGCCTGCCGTGCAACTGCTCGAAGATGCGACAATAGCCGTTTCGTTAAAATCGACGTTGCGGGACTATCCACACTTAGTCTTAAGGCACTGCGGGCAGGTCGAACAAAGAACCGGAGAATGATGAAGTTTTCATCTCGACAGGGCGTTGCCCTCGGATAACCTCTGATCAAGATTTGGGCAACAGCCCGTCGACATGCGATATTCCTTGTTCGGCCCGCCCGCAAGGCCTTTGCCGAGATTCGGGAATTAGCACCACAGTGCTCATTGGTGGCGCGTTATGGTTGCCCCGCTAAACACTCTGCATGGCAGCCGGGTATTCTGCCGTTCAAAGATTGCTTTTTAAGCTTAATGACGCATTTTTGTAAACAGCAGGAAGAAAAGAAAGCTGCTCCCCTTTATAGTTGCCACGATAAGGCAGGACTCTCGAAGGCCCAGGATTGGCAAAAGGATGACCCCACCAATGAGTCCTCCAAAATACCCTCCAAGAAGATCTGCCCCATAAAGCAACCCGGCTGTGTGCCCCAGACTCCCCCCTCTCGGAGAAGTGGATAGGTGTATCTTTGTTGCAACCGGAAACTGAAGTCCCACCAAAACCCCTGAGAGAAAGGACATGGTCAGAAAGATTGCATAGACAAGAACGTAAATGTGCTGTTTCTCGATGTACCCGGACGGTATAAGAAAGAAAAAGGGTAGAAAAAGAGCAAAGCAGATGAAACAAAGCTCAGTTATTAAAAACACCGAGGTGTCCTTCTTGATTATATCAAGACGGCGGATAATGAAGAAGCTGCCAGCGGCAACCCCCACCATGAATGCTGTCACGAGGAGACCAATCTGGTAGTAGAGATAGCCGTAGAGGGTCTGGAACGTAAAGATGATGGACAGGTCGAATATCATCCCTCCAAATCCTGATGTTGCGATTGCATAGGGCAGGGCGAACTCGGATGTTTTTGGCCTTATTTTGAGGAGAATGGTGAAAAGCAAAGCTAGCCCGGCTACTACCCCAGTAGCCAGTTTGAGGCTTAAACCTTTCGCCAGTTGAAATATTCCTGAAAGATAGGGGGAGAAGAGAGCATTCCAGTAGGAAAGATTGAAAAAGACGCCAAGGGGACGAAAATCTGAGTTTATATGGGTTTCATTTCTCTCCATGGCTTGACTAAACCATCCAAGCCACCTCTCATGAAGCCGATATTCGATATAGGCTCTGGTGAAAAGATTTGCTTTGATTTTCCTCTCTTCAAGACGTCTCACCATTTCCGTGGCGTCAACATCCATAAGCATCCCGGAGTCCGATGCGAAATAAAGGTTTATCTCGCCGGGAATAACCCTAACATATTTGAACACCCGTTCCAGGGTGTCCAGAATGCATCCATTTAAATCTCTCAATTCCGGGCCGAGATAGGTGAGCGAACCCGGAAGGGTGAGCGCAAGGATTCCATTCTGGTTCATCTTCTCTTTTGCGACGAAGAAGAATTCCAGAGAAAACAACCTGTTTGTCTGCAGTTCTTCGGGGGCGCTAAGTCCTATGAAGATAATATCGTACCCATGTCTCGCTCTTTTAACAAAGAATCGGCCGTCTGTATAATGGATGTTTACCCTTTTGTCCGAGAGTTCGGATCGGGTCAGAGGGGTTGAGAACTTTCCAATCAATCCCAATAGTAGAGGGTCGAGTTCAACGTAATCCACACTGGTTACAGGATGCTTCAGGATTTCACTGATCATGCCTCCCGCCCCGCCACTCAATATCAATGCCGATCTGGGCATTTCGTGGAGGAGCATGGGGAAGTGAACAAGATCCTCTATCGAGGCAATGTCGGGAACTGGTGTTGTAATAGACGGTATCCCGTCAATAAAGAAGGTGAACTGTTCGCCTCTCTTTGTAACGGTAATGTTTCCATAGATCGAGTTTTCATTGTGAATGACCTGCAAGCCTCTCCACTGAATTCTAATTGAGGATAGATCAATCTTCCTGGCAAGGGGTGAAAGCATGAGGGTGAGGAAGAGCATGGTGAGGAGGCATGAAAGCCCAAGGAGGCCTTTTCGAATAGGAAGAGGTCGATGCCCGGCCTCCGGCCAAAGCATAAGCATGGAAATGCCTGCATTCGTTAAGGAAATCCCGAATGCGATCTCAAAAGAATTGAAGTGTTTGATCAGGTAGAAGGAGAGAAGAAGACCGCCGACAATAGACCCAACGGTTTCTAAGAAATAGACCCTGCCGATGGAAGAGGCATCTCCATCAGGTTTTTGTGAGTAGTTTTTGCATCCATAGGTAAAGAGTGCCCCGTGGGGGAGTGCTACGGGCATAAGGATGAGAAATGATGCGTAATAGATAGCTGTAAAACCAACAGCCTCTCCAGGCGAGGCCAAAAAGGCGTTTTTGAATACCCTGCAGAGGAATATGCTGATGGGAAGGGCAACGGAAAAAAAGAGCTGAAACAGGATGTAAAGTTCAAACCTTCTTTTCGTTCTTTCAACAGATTTGCCGATTGCAAATGAACCAACTGCCTCCAGAATCATCCAGTTGGCGAGGATGATTCCGATTATCAGTTCATTGCCGGAGAAGGAGACGAGCAGCTCCCTCAGCAGGATAATCTGCGAGACGATACCACTCAA
>JAZDGZ010000717.1:0-2346 GCA_043806375.1 Pseudomonadota bacterium
CCTGACTACGTCATGACGGGTGCCCTGTGGTTCAAGGTGACGCTGAAGCAGCTGCACGGCATCGAGGCCTGGGACAACATCTGGTACAACGGTCGCACCAAGGAAGCGAGCCACGCAGGGGCGCTGGGCTTTCACCTGGAAGGACATGGGGTGGGAAACGGTGTCACTCTCCACTGGCTCACCGCCGACCAGACCATGGATGTTATGCTTGCCCGGGGAGAGCTGGACGCCATCATCCCGGTCAACGTGACGGAGGTCGTCACCGCAGGCGATCCCACCGTGATCGACCGCTATGGCGGCACACCCTGGACGGATAACCCCAGCATCCGAAGGCTGCTCAATGACCAGGGGAAAGCCGTCATCACCGAATTCTTCCGTAGGACCGGGTGTTACCACGCGAACCACCATGTGGTCGTTAAGAGGAGCGTCCTCCAAGAACACCCCTGGGTAGCTATGGAACTCTACAAGGCTTTCCAGCGATCTAAAGAGGTGGCATACGAGCGGGCCAGGGAGGTCCAATCGACTTATCTATACTTCGAGAAAAACGAATGGAAGCAACAAGCAGCCGTATTCGGAGAAGACCCCTACCCGTTGGGCCTTCGGGCTATGCGAAAAACTGTTGAGAGGGCCATTCAGGGCTCCCTGGAACAGGGGCTGATCAGAAAGCCTATCAAGATTGAGGACCTTTACTTCCACACCACACTGGATACCTAACCCTTGAACGGTGAAGGCGGGAGACGGGTACCCGGGGGTGGCCTGAGGCCGCTCTCCTAAGTTTTGCGGGAGATTTGAGGCAGGTATTTCTTTGGTTTGAAGGCGACGGAAGGCCCCACGAATCCAGAATAGGTGAATCCCTCAGCTTCTCTGATATCACCGTTGGTGGCTCTCAGATCTTCCAGAAGACCGGCGTCCAGGGCGCGCGTGGGACAGGCATCCACGCAGATGGGTTTTCTTGCCTGACCCCATCGATCGAAGCAGAGGTTGCACATCTGTATCTTGGCATTGTCCTCCGCACCAAACTGGGGCGCATGGTAAGGACAGACTTCCTTGCAGAGATGGCCTGCACAGTTGAGACACCTCTGTGCCTCAGCAACAGCCGCTTCCTCTGAGAACCCCAAAGAAACTTCCTGAAAATTCTTTCTTTGAACGACCGGCAACGTAGGGATCGGTTCCCGAGGTCGTTTCTGTATGTCCGAGGGTATCTCAACCTTGACGTCGGCGGGGTCAATGGCCCGGAAAGGCTTATTCTCCTTGATCACCAAGCCCTGGAGGAAAAGGTGGATGGAGGCCGCTGCCCGTTGACCCGAGGCGATCGCCTCGATCACCGATGCCGATCCGCCGGCTGCATCGCCTCCTGCAAAGATACCTGGCTCGTCAGTGGCGAGGGTAATGGGATGAACAGCAATGGCACCCACCGGCGTGGTTTTGATTCCAGGCATGGAGTCAAGGTCCGGGGATTGCCCGATGGCGAAGATGACCGTATCGGCCTCGAGGACATGTTCCGAACCCTGGATTGCCTCGAAGTGCGGCTGGCCAGCCTGGTCCAAGCCAAGAGAATGGATCTTGAAACATTCCACGGCGGAGACATGACCGTTTTGGCCCAGGATTCTAGCAAAGCACCGGAACGGATGGATCCGGATGCCCTCCTCCTGCGCCTCCCTGATTTCCGAGGCATCCGCAGGCATCGTTTCAATATTTTCCAGGCAAGCGATGTGAACCTCTGAAGCACCAAGGCGCAATGCCGTGCGGCCGCAATCGAGTGCAACACTGCCTCCGCCCAGGACAAGAACCCGGTTGCCAATCCCCGGTCTTTTGCCGAGATTCACGTCCCGGATGAAAGAGGTTCCAAGGACAATGCCCTCAAGGTCGGCGCCAGGAATGGGGGGTTTCTGTCCCCGGTGAACACCCACGGCAACGAAGATCGCCTCATATCCCTGACCTTTCAGATCGTCCAGAGTGAGGTCGGGACCAATCGGAAAACCGGTCTTGATCTCGATGCCTGAAGCCTTCAGATAGTCGATGTCCCGCTGGAGTATCTCTTTGGGCAGACGGTATCCTGGAGCGCCAACGGCCAGCATGCCACCAGGGACGGGCAGAGACTCAAAGACGGTGACCGGGTAGCCCTTTTTGGCCAGGTCCCAGGCTGCGGATAGGCCAGCAGGCCCGGAACCAACAATCGCTACCTTTTGATTCTTGGTGACGGGCCAAGAATGAGGCTTGGAGGAAACCCGGTCGGTGACAAACCTCTTTAGGGCTGCAATGGCAATGGGTTCATCCAAGTCCTGCCTTTTGCACACCGATTCGCAGGGATGTTTACAGATTCTGCCGCAAACCGACGGCAGAGGA
>JAZDGZ010000718.1:0-4502 GCA_043806375.1 Pseudomonadota bacterium
TCCTAAAAAATGCGCTCCTCTTGGAGAGCATTTTAATCAATGAAACTAATAAAGGAATCCCGAAAAACACCCCAAAGGCTGCAAAAAGAAAAGCGCCCCTGTCGCCGACTCTGAATCCAAGAAAGGCCAAATAGAAACTAAAGAAGGCGCAGATCACCCATACAATGATGAAAATCCATGTCAGCATGACTCATCCTTTGATGCCCCTAATCCAAGTGATCGACTATACGTCTTTCCTTTAGAGAAAGACCGATAAATCCTCCGGATCGCGGATCTCAAGCCCCATATGGCGCCCCATCCATCCGAATTGTCCATAGGCCATTTCAGCACCGTATTGCACTTCACAGCCTTTTTTAAGGCCCGCTTCCAGCCAGGGCGTGACCTTGGGGTTGGTCACCACATCCGCCACCAGTGTCGGGGGGGAGAGGGTGTCCGTCGGAAAAGGCACATGGGGGTCATCATTCATCCCGACCGGCGTGGCATTGACCACTAAATCAAAGCCTTCCAGGCTGGTCAGTTCAAAAGAAATCTTCATTTCCGGATTCGCTTTTCTCAGCAACCGCTCCAAAAACCCGTAACGTTCCGTTCCCCTTTCTTTGATGACAATTTCAGCGGCTCCGGACCGGGCGATCGCCTGGGCAATGGCGGCGCCAGCCCCGCCTCCACCTATTATGGCGGCCCGCTTCCCACGCATAGACAGGCCGTGAGTTCTGACCGCCACCATGAAACCGAGGCCATCGACCATATCCCCGAAGAGGCGCCCTTTTTCCACCCTGACCACGTTGACCGACAACAGGTCTTTGGCCCGCTCGGATAATTCATCCATACATTCGACTGCCCTTTGCTTGTGGGGTATCGTCACGATACACCCGCCGAAGTTGGCGATAGCCCGCATGTGCCTGAAATGATTCTTGACCTGATCGGGTGGCACGTCCACGGCAATCATGACGGCGTCGATGCCGTGTTCGGCAAAATAGCGGTTGTAAATGAGCGGAGATTTTACCTGTATGATTGGCGTTCCGATCATGGTGTAAAACCTGGTGGTTCCGGTAGGGATAACCCCCGGCATGTTATGGGCTGTCACTTGCCTTTGTCTCCATTCTTTCAGTTATCGGTCTATCTGATAAAATGCTGTTTGAGTCAATATTCACGGCCTCGTAAAAAGTCGAAAAATGCCCTTTTCTGTCATTCCCGTGAAAACGGGAATCCAGGAAATTGAACGAGTTCTGGACTCCCGCCTTCGCGGGAGTGACGGCTATGGGAACTTTTTACGAACGCATCAATATTCACGGCGCATTCAATACAGCTAATCGCCGTTATTGGGGTGGCATGAGAAAATATCTTACTAGCATGTGCGGTATTATACGGTGCGGAGACATGGAAAGCAAACCCGGGTTCAAACCCCTGGTCAGGATGAGAAGAGGAGGGGGAGGCTGTCCGCCACGAGAAACCCCTTGCGCGTGGGGAAGACCCGGCCCGCTTCAAGACGCACCAATCCGGCCTTTTTGAGGTCCCTGAGAATCCTATCCCCGTTGGGCCGGTTACGGATCACTTCAAGATCCACGCCATCCCTGATTCTGAAGCCGAGCATCAGGGCCTCGAGATAGAGCTGTTCTTCGCTGAGCCTTTCGGTTCCTGCAACCGGGGGGTTGCCCTGGGCCAGGGCCCGGCAATATCCTTCGATGTCGCGCAGGTTCCACCACCGAGCGCCGTCCAGGTAAGAGTGGGCTGAGGGTCCCAGTCCCAAATAGGGGGCGCCTCGCCAGTATTTCAGGTTGTGGCGGCAGGCGCGATCCGCACCTGCGGCAAAACTGGAGATTTCATAGTGGATATAGCCCGCTGTTTCGAGAAAGGTCGAGGTGCGCAAGAAGAACTGCTTCTCTTTTTGTTCGGGGAGGGGGACGATCTTCCCTTCAGCCATCATCCTGCTGAAAGGCGTCCCTTCTGCAATCGTTATTTGGTAGCAGGAGAGGTGTTCAGGTCTGAACGCCGCGGCTCGTTTCAGGATATCGAGCCAGCGTGACAGGGTCTGTCCCGGAAGGCCGTACATAAGGTCCACACTGACGTTTTCGAATCCCGCATTCCTAATCCATTCCAGGGCTCTCTCTGCCTGAAGGGCCGAGTGGCGTCTCTTGAGGAAAAGGAGATCTTCGTCATCAAGTGACTGCACCCCAAGGCTAAGGCGGTTGACCCCGAGGTCCTTGAACAGGACCAGTTTTTCCGGTGTGACGTCGTCCGGATTGGCCTCTATGGTGAACTCGATATCCGGTGAAAAAGAAAAATGGGTGAAAAGGATATGCACCAACTCGGACAGCTCGTTATCGGTGAGGATGCTGGGCGTGCCCCCGCCCAGATAAAGGGAGTCAAAGCCTGAAAAACGGCCCTTGACCATGACGGCCTCTTTTTGGACGGCCTTCAGCCAATCCGGGATAAGGGAAGGGGAGGGGACGGAATAGAAGTCGCAGTAAGGGCACTTTGTCTTGCAAAAAGGGATATGGATGTAAAGACCTGCTTTGTCTGCTTCAGTCACTTCACCACCCTGTAACCGGTATCCGTCTCCTCTTCTCTTCCGAACACGAGCCAGGACGCACTGCCAAGAAGTTGACACGTGCATATTCTTTTGAGCCTGGGGGGCAGGGTATTCATTAAACCTTCTATAGCTTTTCTTGAACCGCAGAATATCGAACAAGGAATGTCGAAGGTCGAAGTGAACTATTCGTCATTCTGCGGTTCGATATTCGATATTCGATTTTTCTTTGCAGATTGAGATAAACCTTTAAAAATGCCTCCGCCGGCGGATGGCGAAAAATTTGATGACCGGAAGGCAGCCTCATTCACGGTCGCTTTTGAGGACCGCCACAAAGGCGCCCTGGGGGATCATGACCGCTCCCACCATCTTCATCCTTTTCTTGCCCTTTTTCTGCTTTTCCAGGAGCTTTCGTTTGCGGGTGATGTCGCCTCCGTAGCACTTGGCGGTCACGTCTTTTCTGAAGGGATTGACCGTGGAACGGGCGATGATCTTTCCGCCGATCGTCCCCTGGATGGCGATTTTGAACTGGTGCCTCGGGATCTCTTCTTTGAGTCGTTCACAGACCTGTACGGCCCACTGCCTGGCCCGGTCCTTGTGAACGATGAGGGAGAGGGCGTCCACCCTTTCGCCGTTGACCAGAATATCCAGCTTGACCAGGTCGCTTCCCCTGTGGCCGATGAGTTCGTAGTCAAAGGAACCATATCCCTGGGTGATGGTCTTAAGCTTGTCGTAGAAGTCGACGATCACCTCTGCAAGGGGCATGTCAAAGAGAATCTCGATCCGTCCCGGCGCAGGGCAGTTGAAACGGGAATTGACGCCTCGGCGTTCGAGGCAAAGGGTCATGATCGCCCCCATGTAACGTTCGGGCGTGAGAATGCTTGCCCTGATAAAGGGTTCGGCCGAACTCTCGATCGTTGCCGGGTCAGGATAGTACTGGGGGTTGTCCACGGTGAGGCCTGTCCCGCCCTGGAGGGTGAACTGGTACTGGACGCTCGGCACGGTCATGATGAAGGCCTGGTCGTACTCCCTCTCCAGGCGTTCCTGGACGATCTCCAGGTGAAGCAATCCAAGGAACCCGCAACGGAACCCCAGGCCGAGGGCGGCAGAAGAATCCTTTTGGTAGACGAGGGCGGCGTCATTGAGCTTGTATTTTTCAAGGGCGTCCACCAGGGACTGATAATCCTCGGAAGAGATGGGGTAGAGGGAGGAAAACACGACCGGTTTGGCTTCCTTGAACCCCGGGAGGGGGGCCGGGGTCGGGTTGGCGTTCAGGGTGATGGTATCGCCTATTCGTGTGTCGCTGACGGTCTTGACGCCGGAAATGATATAACCCACGTCCCCCGCGGAAAGCTCATTTCTGGCTTCTCTCTTGAGGCGGAAGACGCCCACCTCTTCTACCTTGTACCGACTCTGATTGGACATGAACCGAATGATGTCACCGGGCCGGACCGTTCCCTCAAAGAGACGGCAGCTGGCAATGGCGCCCCGAAAGGGGTCATAATGGGCGTCGAATATGACGGCGGCCAGGGGATTCCGGGCGCTGCCCTTGGGTTCGGGGATTCCTCGAACAATGGCTTCAATAATCGCTTCAATGCCTATGCCCTCTTTTGCCGAACAGAGAATGGCCGTTTCAGGGTCGAGGCCCAGTTCCTTTTCAATCTGTTCCTTGACCATATCCACATCGGCGGAGGGAAGGTCGATCTTATTGATCACAGGGATGATGGTCAGGTCATGCTCCATAGCCATATAAAGATTGGACAGGGTCTGAGCCTGCACCCCCTGGGATGCATCCACGAGGAGCAGGACCCCCTCGCAGGAGGCGAGGGCGCGTGAGACTTCATAGGAAAAATCCACATGTCCCGGTGTATCAATGAGGTTGAGGTCAAATACCTGGCCTTCTTTGTCGGTGTAAGGAATGGTGATGGTATGGCTCTTGATCGTGATGCCCCTCTCCCGTTCAAGGTCCATGGAG
>JAZDGZ010000719.1:0-2213 GCA_043806375.1 Pseudomonadota bacterium
GGCCATACCGTTTTCCGTGAGGTAGCGGGCTCCGAGGGCGACATTGTTGAAAAGGCAAAAGCCCATAGCCTTGTCCGGCTCTGCATGATGCCCCGGCGGCCTGATGCAGGCAAACCCCCGCCTTCCATTTCCTGCCTGGATCTCTTCCAAGAGATTGAAAACCGCGCCAACCCCTAACCTGGCCACCGCATAGGACTTCTCGGTTGTCTGCGTATCCAGGTCAAACGATGTCAGCGCTTTGCCGGCCGTGCTTGCAACACGTGCGATGTAGTCCGGCGTGTGCACCAACGCCAGTTCCTCGACAGTCGCCTCTCTGGGTCGGACCTCCCTCCACTTCCCTTTCAAGGAGGGATCATCCAGAACCGCATGGATCGCCTTGATCCGCTTTGGGCTCTCCAAATGGGGGATCTTTTCGAGATGGGCCGCAAACCTCTCATCCCTAGCGATAAGAAGTGGTTGCATGTTCCATTCCTTCGCCGGCCGAGCCTTCCGTGGCGAGATTCAGAATCTCTTTGGATTCGGGTATCTTCTTTTGGTATTTGGTCATGGCCTCAAGGGCCGCCTCAGCGAATTCGGGCCTTGCTCCGGCCTTCAGGCACTCCTTCATAGCGGCGATCACCGCTTTTCTCTCCTTTATAGCCCTTTCTCCCTTGGCCTTTTTTCTCAGTTTCTTCACTTTCTTTCTCACTAGGGCTGCGATCTCCTGGATCACCTCCTGCTTGAGATCCCGGGCGTTTTGAGCCATGCCCAGAATGGCCTTCAAAAGGGAACCCTTGGGTTCTTTCAGCACATAGCCGGAGAGCCCTCTCGGTTCAAACCCCACCCTGTCATAAAATGTTCTTGCACCAACCTCCGAGTAGAGGACAACCTCCTTGAACCCCGGCATTCGGTTTTTCCACAAGAGCCAGACGCCTGCCACGAGAAAGGTCCCAACCCTTCTTGGCGGCCTGGAAGCCTGCCCGGAGGAATCCCCGGTCTTGCCTCGAAGGGTGGCAAGAAACTTAATCTCCAGGTCCTTTTTAAAGGCCTGCTCTTTGAGGGAAAGGAAAATCAACCCGACGATATGGCGGTCTACCAAGCAGGCCATGAGGTTTTTCTGAAGGCCTTTGATGAGGCACCCCAGGATGAAGCGAACGCTGAAAAACTCCACGTTCATGTCCCCCACCTGCATGAGGCTGGCCATGCACATGGGAAAACAAACGAAATAGGCCGGCCTGTCGTCATCCACGACACCCCGGTACATCACGAAAGGATCTATACCATCGAGGTTCAGATCCAGGGATTCCTTCTCCTCTTTGGCCCCCTCCAGAAGGGCGATGAGAGGGCCGGTCCCCGTCCCTTTGCTCAGGCGCGCGATGGCAAAATCGATCTCATGGATGACCACCAATCTGAGCCCTGCCGCATGGATCTCCCTGTAGGCATCTTTATAGCCGGACGACCCACCTTTATTCTGGATCTCCTGTTTCTTAACCAGTTCGCCGTACTTGATGAGGAGACCTTGCTCAATGGGGACGGTGCCTTCGTTAAAAAAAAGGACCTTGTTCACCAGCACCCTCTCGCCGTCGAACAGGAAGTGAAAGTCTTGCCCTTCCGGGAGGTCGTCGGACCGGGAAGGCGTATCGATGAGTCCGATACCCAGCATCTCATCCAGCGTGTACCCGATGTCGGGATTCCTTGAGGCTATGGCATCGATCGCCTGCTTGATGTGCTCCCTTTTGATCATTGCGGAGAGTACCCTCTCATCTTTGGGCCCTCGTGCCCAAAAAGGGTGTGTATGATTTTAGAACCTATGTCCGTGACTCCTCTCCAATTTGCGTGGAAGTTGAAGAGCAAACCCGCCGGAGGGCGGGTAAACCGCAGAATATCGAATGTAGAACGTCCAATGTAGAAGTAAAGACTTTCGTGAAGCCACTTCTTGATTCGATATTCCCTGGTCGCCTCTGGCGCCGCCGAAGGCGGGTAAACCTTGTTCGACATTCATCATTCGAATGGGAGTTCGGTTGCGGCATCCTGCCGCCTTAGGAGGGCATGGTCCGTCCGGAACCATAATTACGGATTCATCAGGGGGAAAGAGGATGGTCAGTCCAGATCTCGAAAGGCCGGTGGCCGTCATAGGGGCCGGCCTGACCGGGGCAAGTTGGGCAGCCTTGTTCTGTTCGTGCGGACTGTCGGTCAGGCTCCACGACCGGTCTCCGCAATCACTTGCGGACGGC
>JAZDGZ010000720.1:0-2820 GCA_043806375.1 Pseudomonadota bacterium
AGGAAGAAATAGGCTTTTCCCGTATCAGCGAAGATCATCTGGTGAGGTGCTGGAAAGTAAAGGCGAACTAATCAGATTATCGAAAATTTCTCTTGACTTTTCAACAGAAATAAACAAAATTAAAAGGTTCGAGACCTTTGAAAAATGTTCAATTTTGGTCAAGATCAAGAAAGGTGAGAATTTCAACCACAGGAATATATAGAATATTTCGAGGATTGAAATTTGAGCGTGACGCCGAGATTGGCCAAAAGGGGGCGTTTTGCAAAGGTCTCAGAAGAAGATCCAAGGAGGAGATCCATCCGATGGGAGAGATTCGGAGCACTCTTGACATTATCATGGAAAAGGCCAGGGATGTGAATTTTGAACCTGCTGAAATCCCTAAGGATACAAATATAAAAACAGATATCGCCCAAAGGAGTCTATCATGTCAGATGCACCCATTGTGTTTGAAATTAGAGGGAACATTGCCCAGATCACCCTCAACCGGCCTGACAATCGAAACAGCATGAACGAAGAAACCATGCCGGCCTTCCGCGATGCCATCAGCCAGGCGAAGAAAAACAGGGACCTTCGATGCCTGATCATCACCGGAAGCGGCAACACCTTCTGCTCCGGCGCCGATTTTAAAAGCGGCCTTCTTGACGCCAAGGACCGCCTGCCGCATCAGATACTCATGGACGCCTATGGACCGTTTCTCGCCGTGGATGCACTTGAAATGCCCACCATCGCCGCCATGAACGGTCACGCCATCGGCGGCGGGTTCGGGCTTGCACTCATCTGCGACATCCGTATTGCCAGCAGACGTTCGAAATATGGCGCCAATTTTGCCCGGCTCGGTCTTCATTCAGGAATGGCCGTCGCCTATATGCTCCCCCTCATTGTGGGACTGCCCCTTGCCAATGAACTCCTCTTTACCGGACGTCTGATAACCGGTGAAAAGGCCGCCGAAATCGGACTGGCAAACTATGCCCTGGAACCGGATCAGGTCGTTCGCAAGGCCTGGGAATTGGCAGAAGAAATCGCCGCATGTGCGCCCGTAGCTGTCAAAATGATCAAACAGGCTATCCACCGCGGCATCCGGTGGGACCCTCGCAACTGTGCGGAGATAGATTCCCTTTATCAGTCACGCACGTTCGAGATGGAAGACGCAAAGGAAGGAATCAGCGCGCTCCTCGAAAGCCGAAAACCTGTCTTCACGGGACGGTGAGACCGTTCCCTTCAAAATGAAAATTTCCGGACGAATTTTATTGACAAGGGATCTGGCCTGGTTTTAGGGTCCCGTATCCTGAAACAGATGCGGAATAATGGATAGAAGGGGACTGACATCGCCATGAACCATCTCCCCTGCCTCGATCCGGAGGTACCATCATACCGGAGATTAGATAGGCGAGGGTGAAGAGTTGAGGTGTCAGCAACGGAAACGGAACGGAAAGGGAATCGTGTCGTGTCTAAAACAACGCAGTTGGATGTTTTTCTGAAACCGCGGTCCGTAGCGGTCATCGGGGCCACGGAGCGTCCGGGCTCATGGGGCTCTTTTATCATGCAGGGGCTGCTCTCAAGACCCTATCCCGGAAAGATCTTTCCGGTCAACCATCAGGCCGGTCGCGTCTTTGACCTCCCCGCGTTCAAAAGCGTGGCGGACATCCATGAACCGGTGGACCTTGCCATCCTCACCATACCCGAAAAGTCCGTGGTGCTGGCCATTGAGGACTGCGGCCGTAAAGGCGTAAAAGGGATCAGCATGATCACCGCGGGCTATGGTGAAGCCACCCTGAAGGGAAGGGAAAAGGAACGCGAACTGGTTCGACTGGCCCATTCATACGGAATGCGCCTCCTGGGCCCCAACGTGAGCGGCACCTTCGACCTGCATGCCGAATTCAACGGGTCGGCGTCGCCTGAAAACCATCTGTACAAGAGCACCCTCGGGGCTGTTTGCCAGGGGGGTTACGCCATATACGATCTCCTGGCCCACTATTTTTCGCGGGGAATGGGGGTGGGAAAATTTGTCCATACGGGCAATGAATCCGATCTCACCACCACCGATTTTCTGGCGCATTTCGGAAAGGACCCTGAAGTAGAGGCCATTTTCATGTATGTGGAGGCCATCAAAGAGGGAAAGCGTTTCTTGGATGTGGCAGGGGAAGTATCGCGGATCAAACCTGTCGTTGTATTCAAGGCCGGCCAGTCCCCGGGAGGCACCCGGGCCGCTGAAAGCCACACCGGCGCACTTGCCGGAAGTCACGGGATCTATAAGGGAGCTCTTGAACAGGCAAACGTTCTCGAATCGCCCACCATGGAACTTCTGATTCCCGCTGGACACGCCCTTATCGAAAGGCCGGCCATGACCGGCAACCGGGTGGTCATCCTGACCATGGGGGGGTCGTGGGGCGTGGCCCTGACCGACGCACTGGAGCGGGAAGGACTCCGGGTGCCCGAACTGAGCCGCTCCCTTCAAGGCGCCTTGAGATCCCTTGGCATGCCGGTCAGGGCCTCCGTCAGAAATCCGGTGGACATCGGGGCATCCGGACTCTTTTTTGAAAGGGAACTGTTGCTCGCCCTGGGCCGCGAGATCCTGACATCGGGTGAGGGGGACGCGATGATACTCCACGGAATGGGCCGCCCGGGGATGCTGGAGGACGGTGCGCCGAACCGGCTTCGGTTGTTTCTGGAGATCAACAAGGAGATCATCCGGGGATACGCGGCCATGGAGGCGGAGTTTGGTCGTCCGGTGTTTATCGGGAGTATTTACGGGCCATGGGAGAGCCAGGTGATCCATGATCTGAACCAGGAGGGAATCCGCATATATGACCGGCTCGACGA
>JAZDGZ010000721.1:0-3463 GCA_043806375.1 Pseudomonadota bacterium
CTGTTCATCCTCGCCCTTTGCGCCATCGCTGTAAGTCGGTGCAGGGGCGCTGCGAGGAGCCCTTTCCCGCCGGCCCAAGCCCCTTCAGAAAAAGGGGCCGCCCCCACTATAGCCGCCGATCCTCTTCAAGGGGAGACCCCGGCCCAAGGACGAAGGGATCGGCTCCCTCTCCCCATGATTATCTGCGGTCTTCTCCTCGCCATCCTCAATGTCATCTTCTACGCCACATTGGGGTGGCTCCCCACCTATCTCACCGAGGAGGGTTGGTCCCTTGCCTCGGCCGCTGCCGTCACGTCCATGATCTCATTCGTGGAGGTGCCGGCCGTCCTTCTCGTCCCTATCCTCTCGGACCGGACAGGAAGACGAAAGGTCATCATCTTGGCCTGTTTCTTCCTTATAGCCTTATGCGCCGTGCTCGTCTCCCTCGCCCCCTCATGGAGCTGGGCGGCAGCCCCTGTGTTAGGGATCACCTTCGGGGCGCCCTTTGCCCTCCTCCTCGCCTTCCCGGCCCAGTTCAGCCGTCACGAAAAGGTGGGAAGCGCCGCGGGTCTGGTCCTTTCCATCGGGTATGCAGGGGCCCTCCTGGGTCCCCCTCTGGCAGGGTATGTGAGAGACATAACAGGCGCATTCAGCATCGGTTTCCTGGGCATGGCTGGCGCGGCCCTTTTAGCCGCCCTCCTCTCCCTCGCCCTCCCCGACAGCGCCGGCCGAGCGAGGTCTTGACAGCCTTCCTTTTCTTCAAAGACCTGCGTCATGGGGTGAAGTCCCAACGGGGGGCCTTGCTATTTTGTGGCACATTTTCCCTTGACTCAAGAAAGGAAGTCTTTTATGTTGAATTGCAGTAAAAGTGACTTCTTCTCTCCTGCTGGAGAGGCAAGGAGAGATTTTTTAAGTTCGTATCGCACCTGCGAAGAAAATATCTAGGGTAAGTAGCTCTTGCCGGACACACCAAGCAGAAGCCCGTTTTCCATGTGCTAGCTCATCCATTTGCTCTGGCTCCTCGTTCCAACGGATTCCTCCCCATTTCGTTCACCCTCTTCCGGCACATCTTCTTACGTGACTTACGCAGGGGTTGCGACCCCTGTCCTCTTAACACTGTTTCCCCTTTTCAAACCCTCGATACCCTGAGGAGTTTCAGCCACTCCTGTAAGGGAGGACGGTACTGGAGCGAGATTGAGCGGTGAAACACTCATAGAGATTGTCGATCTTTCCCTCTCATTCGGTGGGGTGCAGGCCTTGAGCGGGGTGAGCGCCAAGATGATGAGGGGGGAGATCTTTGCGATTATTGGACCCAATGGAGCTGGAAAGACCTGCATCTTAAACTGCATCAGCCGATTCTATACCCCCCAAAAGGGCCGGATTTCTTTTAAGGGAAAAGACATTACTCGAGTTCCTGCCCACACCATTGCCAAACGCGGCATCGCGCGCACCTTTCAGAATATTGAACTTTTCAAGGGAATGACCGTTCTGGATAACATCAAGCTGGGCAGGCACTCCTTCCTCAAATCCGGTATCTTTTCCGACATGATTTATTACGGCCGGACCATTCGCGAGGAGACAGAACTCCGAAAGGAGATCGAGGAGAAAATCGTTGATTTGTTAGAAATTGAGGCCATCCGGAAAAAGGTGGTCGGGACGCTCCCCTATGGACTTCAAAAAAGGGTCGAACTGGCAAGAGCCCTGGCCATGAAGCCCGAGGTTCTGCTTCTGGATGAACCCATGGCGGGCATGAACCTGGAGGAGACGGAGGACATGGCCCGCTTTATACTGAGTGTCCACAGCATGTGGGGAGTGAGCATTGTCCTCGTGGAGCATGATATGGGCGTCGTCATGGATATCTCGGACCGGGTGTGTGTCCTGGAGTTCGGGAGAAGAATAGCCGAGGGGCCGCCCGAGGAGATTCAGAAGGACCCCAAGGTGATCAAGGCATACTTAGGCGAAGATCGGACAACCTATTCGCGGCTTTAGTCGGGGAAAAATGACTTCCACAACCTCCTTCCAGCAAGGGCCCTCACAGACCCTTCCCTCCCTTCTGATCAGGCATGCCGGGCGCTTTGGCCATGATCGCGTGGCCATACGTGAAAAGGAGTACGGCATTTGGCAGTCTGTGACCTGGGCACAATACCTGGAACACGTGCGCGACTTTTCTCTCGGACTCATTTCACTCGGCTTCAGCCCCGGAGAAACCCTGGGCATCATAGGTGATAATCGTCCGGAATGGATTTATGCGGAACTCGCTGCCCAGGCGGCCGGCGGTGTCCCCTTTGGGATCTTTCAGGACGCCGTTCTCAATGAGCTGGCTTATATTATTGATCACGCCGAAGCTGCCATGATTGTGGCGGAAGATCAGGAACAGGTGGATAAGATCCTGGAGTTGAGGGATAAGAACCCTCGTATCAAAAAAATCATTTATACGGATCCAAAAGGCTTATGGGACTACGAAGATGATCTGCTCGTCGAATTCCAAGAGGTTGAGCGGTTAGGCCGACAACTGCACCAGGAAAGGCCGGATCTTTTTGAAAACAATGTTCAAGCCATAAAAGAGAGTGATCTCGCCATTATCTGCTACACCTCTGGAACGACGGGCAACCCCAAGGGAAGCCTGCTCACCCATTCGAATATACTGAAGATGATCGCCTCGCTCAATGAGGTGGATCAAAAATATCCCGACGACCAGTACTTGTCCTTCATTCCCCTGCCATGGATTGTAGAGCAGACCATGAGCGTCTTTGCATCCCTCCACATAGGCTATACCATCAATTTCCCCGAGGAGCCGGAAACAGCCACGGGAGACCTCTACGAAATCGCGCCGAGCCTCGTGGTGGCATCTCCCCGCCTTTGGGAGGGGCTTTCCCGTCAAGTCATGGTCAAGCATCTGGACGCCTCATTTCTGAAAAGGCTCGCCTACAACTTGTGCCTTCCCATCGGCTACCGGTGGGCCGAGTTTAAATTCGAAAAAAAGAAGCCTCCCTTTACTTGGAAAATTCTTTATTGGCTGGCCTATATGGTCATGTTTAGAGCCCTGCGTGATCGTCTCGGTTTCTCCAAGGTCCGCTCGGCCATGACAGGGGGCGCCGCCCTGGGGCCTGATGTGTTTCGTTTCTTTCACGCCCTTGGCATCAACCTGAAACAAATCTACGGACAAACGGAAGTTGCCGGATACTCCACCATCCACCGGGATGGGGACATCAATTTCGACTCGGTGGGTATCCCCGTTCCCGTGGCTGAGATCGCCATTTTCGAACCTGATAAAGAGGGAGTGGGTGAGGTGATTTCGAGGGGCCCCGGCCTGTTTCAAGGCTACCACAAGGATGAGGAAGAGACCCGGAAAACGATCATCGACGGATGGCTCCACAGCGGGGATGCCGGTTATTTTACCCCTGACGGACATTTGGTGATTATTGACCGCGTCAAAGATCTGATGCATCTCAAGGGTGGCGCCCGGTTTTCACCCATGTTCATC
>JAZDGZ010000722.1:0-4288 GCA_043806375.1 Pseudomonadota bacterium
AGCCCTATCGAATGCTCCCTGAGCCATCCCTACACTGGGAGCCCCAACCCCTGCTATTCTAAACCTATCAAGGAATTGGATAGATTGATAGAACCCTCCGTTTTCTTCACCTATTAGATTCTGTCGTGGGACCCTGACATTGCTGAACGAGAGCTCAGTAGTGGGAGCGCAATGCCAACCCATCTTCTCAAATTCTGTGATTTCAATTCCCTGCCTGTCCATTTCAACAACAATAGTGCTATGCCCTTTATAAGGCGGTTTTGCTTCAGGATCCGTTTGGCAGAGCACTATCGTATGACTGGCAATGGTGGCAAGAGTAATGAACGTCTTGGTGCCATTAATGACATAGTCATTGCCGTCTTTTACAGCCGTGGTAGAGAGAGGAGAAGTAACAAGGTCACTGCCGTGATCCGGTTCGGTAAAGGCTGATGACAGGTATGCATCGCCAGTACACAAAGGCGGGATGTATTTCTTCTTTTGCTCTTCATTCCCTGACCAGAGAATCGTCTCGACACCAAGACCAGGTCCACTTGAGAAGTGGCCAACTGCAGAACCACATCGGCAAAATTCTTCTGCTATTAACACCCGCTCTATAAGACCGAGTCCTTGCCCGCCATACTGTTCAGGGATATCGATCCCCACAAATCCCAGCTCACATGCCTTTTTATAAACCTCTTTGGGGAATCTGTGAGCGCGTTCGATCTCCAGGATATACTCCTTGGTTAATTCTTTTTCAGCAAAGTCTCGGGCAGCCTTCTGAACGTCCATTTGTTCTTTTGTGAATTCAAAATCCATATTCCACCTCCTCTATTTTTGATAGGGAAACCAGAAAAATATGGAAGCTATATTTTCCTTTCGTAGCCTGCCCAATATTTTTCCCTCAACAGCCTTTTCAATATTTTGTTAGCACTACTCTTGGGAAGTTCGTCCAAGATCTCCACTGACTTTGGCGCCTTGTACCTGGCTATGTTCTGCCTGCAAAACTCCATCAACTCTTCCGGAGTAGCACTCATCCCTCGTTTAAATGACACAACGGCATGCACTGACTCTACCCATTTTGGATGGGGGATCCCGATCACGCAACATTCCAGCACCGCCGGGTGACGGTAAAGCACCTCTTCAACCTCTCTTGGATAGATGTTCTCACCGCCAGAAATAATCATATCATTCTTTCTGTCCACTATATAAATGTAGCCCTGCTCGTCATACCGACCCATATCTCCTGTATGAAGCCATCCGTCCACAAGGGCCTTGGCAGTCTCTTCCGGCTTTCGCCAATACTCGATCATGGTATGCCTGCTTTTCACAATGATCTCCCCTACTTCCCCAGGAGGGACATCATTTCCCTTCTCATCAACTATCCTCACATGGCAACCAAACGATGGCTGGCCGCACGAAGTCAGCCTAGCCTGAACCTCCGGCGGTCTATCCAAAATTTCATGATCCTGCCTATGCATCCAGGTTATCATGGGCCCTGCTTCAGTCTGCCCCCACGACAAACGCAGTGAGAAATTCCTTGCCACTAAGCCCCCCGCGCAGTTCAGCAGCAGCCAGACCGGTAGGAACAGATGAAGAGCCGATATGGATACCCGGAGACATGGCATCACAGAAATCTAAGGCCCGAGCCATGGTACTATTCACAAGGTAACATTTTAGCCTTTTGAAAGAAAAAGTGACTTTTTCACAAAAAAGACTGGCGACAGAATTCGTTTTTTGCTATGTAGATCTCTACATTGGAGATCTACATGGATCAGGTCGTCTTTCGATATCGAGCCCGGCAGTTGGGTATCCAGGATATCCGATTCATCCAGGCTCTTATTTCAAAGCATTACCAACGAGGCAGAAGCCATATCTCCAAACTCTTATGCGAGAGCTGGCAATGGATTCAGCCCAACGGGAAGCTCAAAGAGTGCGCAGCGCGGGACCTGCTGTTACGCCTGGAAGAGCAAAAACTCATTGAGCTTCCCCCGCGACTAAGACCGAAAAACAACCTCAAGGAGAAATCTTTTGACCAGATCCCATTTTTCCTCCATGAGTCCATTAATGGGTCAGCGGGTGAATACGATCGGCCTTATGTTGAACTCGTCAACTCTCACGACGATTATCTATGGGACTATTTAGTTTATCATCATCATTATCTGGGCGTGCCCAAACTGGTGGGCGAGTATCTCAAACACCTGGTCTACATCAATGGCCAGGTCGTGGCTTGTCTTTCCTGGGCAAGTGCTGCCTGGAAGGTCAAAGCCCGGGACCAATTCATTGGGTGGGACGAGCCCACAAAGCGAAAAAACCTTCACCTAATCGCCAACAATACCCGGTTCTTGATTCTTCCCTGGGTCAATGTCAAATATCTTGCCTCAAGGACACTGTCTCTAAGCATCAGGCGATTACGTGCTGACTGGGAAAAAGCCTATGGTCACCCTATTTATCTGGCCGAAACCTTTGTTGACATCAGCCGATTCGAAGGCACCTGCTACCGGGCGTCCAATTGGCTCTGCGTGGGCCAGACCAAGGGCAGTGCCAAGAAGGGCAACGCCTATCGCTATCACGGTCAATCAAAAGCCATATACCTTTATCCCTTGCATCCCCGTTTCAGGAGGTATCTGTTGGATGACCAGGGATGAAGCTGTAGCCGTTCTGGATTTGCCACGCAATAAGGCCATCGATACCATCATGGCCCTGGCTGAGAAGGCGGAAAGATATGACCAGCTCTGCGGCCAAGTGACTCCTACCACTCCTTCCGGGATGACGCCCACGTATTTAAAGCCGAAGCCGCAGAGGCACCCAAAACGGCCCGGAAGGAAGAAAGGCCATGATGGGGTTTCCCGCCTCCAGCCCCAAGAGGTGGATTATTTCAAGGAACACACCCTTGAGCGTTGTCCTGATTGCCAAACGCCGCTCAAAGAAGCCGTCAAGGAATACAAACGTTACACCGAAGACATTCCCCCTATTGAGAAACCGGAAGTGACAGAGCACACGGTGCATGGCTATTGGTGCCCTCGATGCAAAAAGGTTGTCTTCGCCCCGGTTCCGGAGGCACTGCCCAACGCCATGATCGGACTGAGGCTTGTGGTTTTCACAGCATGGCTTCATTATCTGGTCGGAGTCAGCGTCAACAATATCGTCAGGATCGTCTCCGTTGTTTGCAGCTTTAAAATAAGCGCTGGAGGATTGACGCAAGCCTGGAAAAACCTCTCCATTCTGCTGGAGCCTATTTATCATGGCATCGGCCAAAGCATCTCAACAAGCGCGGTCCTAAACGCGGATGAGACCGGCTGGCGGCTTAATGGAATCACCCACTGGTTGTGGTGTTTCACCACCAAAGAGCTCTGCTATTACCTCATCACCAAAAGCCGGGCTTCCCCCGTGGTCAAGCAAATCTTGGGAACCCTGTTCAGGGGCATTCTCATCTGCGACTTCTGGGGCGCTTATAACAAGATCAGTGCTCTGGCAAAGCAGAGGTGTTTCTATCACCTGTTCACCGAACTTGCCAAGGTGGATAAAAACAACGCTTCCCCTCAGTGGAAGGCCTTTCGAAAAAAGCTGGCACGCTTGCTCAAAGATGCCATCCGACTCTTCGAGAAAAAAGATCCAGCTCAGTTCGAAACCTTTGGTCGTCGTAAGGGGAGGCTCTACCATCGCCTTGAGCAGTTCTTGGAGAAAAATCATAAGGACAAAGATGCCAAAAGGCTCATTAAGAGATTGAAGCGCCACAAAGATGAACTGTTCACGTTCCTGGAATACGAAAACGTCAGTCCATACAACAACCATGCAGAACAACAGATGCGAAAACCCGTGCTGACCAGAAAGGTCTGTCAACAGAACCGCTCTGAGCAGGGAGCCAAAACGCATGCTGTTTTGATGACCCTATTTCGCTCGGCGGAACTGCAAGGGAAAAACCCGGTAGAAACGGTTCTGTCCCTTGCTAAAACAAAGATCGGCAAAGCAGTGGCACCCGAACAGGAACTGGATTTAGCCGCATAGTTTTTCAAAGAGCTAAAGTCTTACAGAAATTTAAGATTTCGACTCCTTTTTGTCACGGGCGTGCTTCTCCCTTTCGGTTGTCTCACGATAACTATACCTTCAACAAGGCATTGCCGGAGGATTTTGAAGTAAAAAATACTTGCCAAGACCGGATAAAGCCAGCAAAGCGAAAGAGATTGTCTTACAGCTGCCGGGAATATAGCAGGCATAGTTTTTTGCATTTTCAGGCTCGCCCATGACCTCCATCCAGTGGAGAATGGGCTGTGAGTCAGAGTCTATAAGCGCCTTCGTAGCAAGATAAGGT
>JAZDGZ010000723.1:0-5542 GCA_043806375.1 Pseudomonadota bacterium
TCGTGACCTCCTACCCCGGCACACCGAGTTCGGAGATACTGCCGGAAGTGATTCGCCTCGTCAAACTTGAAAACCTCAACACATACGTGGAGTGGTCCACAAATGAGAAGGTGGCCTTGGACAATGCCTTTGCCGCCTCCCTCACGGGGAAAAGGGCCGCCTGTTGCATGAAAATGGTGGGACTCAACGTGGCGGCAGATTCCCTGATGAGTGCAGCCTACACCGGCACGGTGGGCGGACTCCTGATCATATCCTGTGACGATCCAGGTCCCCATTCCTCGCAGACGGAGCAGGATACCCGCTTCATGGCCCGCCTGGCCAAGGTCCCCGTCTTTGACCCCTCCACCCCTGAGGAAGCCAGGCAGATGGCCGGAGACGCCTTGGAGATATCTGAGGAATTCAGGGTACCGGTGATTTTGAGGCCCGCCATTCGGGTCTGCCACGCGAGGCAAAACATCAGATTCGATTCCCTCAAGAACAACGAGAAAAAGGGGGCCTTCGAGAAGGACCCTTCAAGGTGGGCTGCGACGCCCCGTTTTCGCCTCATACTCCACGGGGAACTGAACAAGAAACTGGAGCAGATCGCAGACCGATTCGAAGGGCTTTCCCGGTACAATTTTCATAACCTGGAGCCGGGAAAAAAGGTTCCCCTCGGGATCATCGCCGGGGGTGTCCCCTACGCAGTCGTTCGAGATCTCCTCGCCGAAGAGGGCCGGACGGACATCCCTGTGCTCAAACTAGGGACCCCCTTCCCTTTCCCGGAAGGCCTGGCCGGGGTCTTCCTTTCCGCCTGTGATAAGGTGTTGGTCATTGAAGAAACCGACACCCTCATCGAATACCTCCTCAGGGATAGACAGAAGGTTCTCGGTCGCCTTTCAGGTCACGTGCCCCGGGAGGGAGAACTCGTTCCCCAGGTGATCCAGAAATTGATGAACACGGTCCTCAGGGAATGCGACTTGCCCCCTCTCCATGAGGTGGCCGATTCCGAAGGGGCCAAACTGGCAAAGAACCTGCAGTTGCCTGTTCGAAGGCCCACCCTCTGTCCCGGATGCCCCCACAGGTCGGCCTTTTTTGCCATCAGAAAGAGCCATCCCAAGGCGATATTTACCTCGGACATCGGTTGCTACACCCTGGGCCTCAATCTCGGGGGTGTGGATACCTGTCTGGACATGGGCGCCTCGATCACCATGGCCTCCGGCTTTTATCACGCCTTTGAGCAAGACAAGGTGGCCCAACCCATTGTGGCGACCATCGGAGATTCAACCTTTTTCCACTCCGGGGCGGCCGGGCTCGTAAACGCTGTTTATAACGGGGCACGATTCATTCTCGTCATCCTCGATAATCTGACCACCGCCATGACGGGCATGCAACCGACCCCCGGACTCGGCATCCGTGCGGACGGCTCAGAAGGAAAGCCCGTTTCCCTGGAAAGGATTGTGGCCGGCTGCGGGGTTGACTTTATCGAGGTCCTGGACCCTTACGATATCAAGAAGATGACCGAGGTACTCAAGAAGGCGGGTGAGTATCTGAAAGAGCCCGAAGGAGGCATCGCCGTCCTCATCGCGCGGCATCCCTGCCTCATTGCGTACAGGGAAGAGGCGATACCCGAAAAGAAGACCGTCGTAATCACGGACGATTGTCTGGAATGCAATTTTTGTATGGACCGCTTTGAATGTCCTGCCCTTTATCATGATCAAGAACTTGGGCGTACCAACATCAACAGACTGCTCTGTTCCAACTGCGGCGTGTGCCTCCAGATCTGTCCAAAAGGGGCTATCGTGGAGGCTGAGGGATCGTAATGGAGACGACGAATATCGTACTTTGCGGATTGGGGGGTCAGGGCATCCTTTTTATGACGAGAGTGCTGACACAGGCCGCCTTGAATAAGGGGCTCAATATCATGGGAGCCGAAACACACGGCATGGCTCAGCGGGGCGGCTCAGTGGTATCCCATCTCAGGATAGGAGACGTGCAAGGCTCTCTGGTACGAACGGATTCTGCCCACTTCCTGCTTGCCCTTGAAGAGAATGAAGGGTACCGAAATCTCCCCTTCCTTGCAAGGGGGGCCAGGATGTACGTGAACACGAATTCCCGGGATTTCCCCAGGGAGGAGGTGAAGAAATTCCTGGAGGAGAAGGAGATTGTGTGTCGTTCTTTCCCTGCCTCCGCGATCGCCCTGGAGTTGAAGGTTCCCATGGCCACAAACCTCGCTTTATTGGGTTGCTTCTCCGCCTTTGGTGAAGGACCTTTTAGTCCTGAAGAACTGCGGGAAACCG
Source organism: Pseudomonadota bacterium (assembly GCA_043806375.1). Classification (GTDB taxonomy): domain Bacteria; phylum Desulfobacterota; class DSM-4660; order Desulfatiglandales; family HGW-15; genus JAZDGZ01. The sequence goes on from JAZDGZ010000723.1 coordinate 2,277, forward strand.
TGGAAAACATCAGTCCGGATAGATTCAGAGAGAATAATCTCCTTATCTTCGATGCCGGCCTTGGAAGGGGTAAGGAGGATAGGATAGAGTGAACAAGGTCGCCGGCCTGCTCCTGGCCGCAGGGACATCGAGCAGGATGGGAAAACCAAAGCAGCTGTTACCGATAGGCGGTTTGACCCTCCTCGATTGTGTGCTTGAACAGGCCTTGCGCTCCGATCTTGATCTCGTGACCTTGGTCCTGGGTTTCAGTGCACAGGAGATAAGACAAACTTTGAGGGTGGATCCCCACCACCCGAAGCTCAAGGTCGTTCAGAACGACCGCTATCAGGAAGGCATCAGTTCATCCATCATTGCCGGACTCTCCGCGGTGGAAGATGAATATGACCATGTGATGGTCATCCTTGGCGACATGCCCTATGTCACCTCCAGGCTCATAAACCTCCTCCTTCGTCGATACCTTGAATCCCCTTTTCCCCTAGGCGCCGTAAAGGTAAAGACAAAACGCTCCCACCCGGTCATCATTAGCCGCCATTTCTACCCTGACCTGCACCTGCTTCAAGGTGACGCGGGGGCAAGAGACCTTTTTGCGAAGGCTGCAGATCGAATCTGTTGGGTTGAATCCGAGAAGGAGGATGCGGATCTGGATATCGATACGGCTGCCGATTACCGCCAACTAAAAAAGTCCCTGGGGGAAGAAACGCCGTAAGGTTTATTCTCTTTAAAAGCCTGGCCTCCCCGTTTGATCAGTCCGGATCTTCGCGAAATTGATAGCGAAGGGGCACCGGCAAATCATATACCCAGAGGGTCTTGGCATCGACCGCTTTAGTGACCGCCTGTCTCCAGCCGGTATACATGTAGCCGTAGAATTGGTCATCCGGCCCGAGAATTCTCCAGAGCCACGGGTAATAATCCCTGTTCATTTTGATCCACGAGATCAGTTCCGCCAGGGTTTCATCATCTTCGACCTTTGTCCACTTATCGTGTACCAGGGTCTTGTCATCGTCTTTAGGATCAAACATGATGCCCGAAGGTTCACCGACGGACAGGCCGGTCCAATAGACGGCATAGTCCTCCCAGTTTTTTTCCAATGCCTCAATACTCATGGCCCTGTCTTGGCCTGAAAGCGACCTGAGTTTGCCGTAGCTAGCACACCCTGAGATAAGAGACGCGAAGAAAAGACTTAACATCCCTAAAATGACTAATTTTCTCCTTCTCATTTCTTTCCTCCGCTTGGTCTTGGAGACCCCGAAAAAAAGTTTTTCACAATCTGCTTTGGCCATCGGTCGTTTAAAGCCCAACACCTTTACTCGGGAAAACTGAAACGGTGAAAACATCATTTCTATCGGCGATCGTTCTTGTCCAACAGATGGCGCAAAGCCTTGCTAAAGGTCTTTTGCAAGCTCACTCTTTTCCCAAAGTTAATGGCTTAAAGTTCAATTTCAATGCCCCGACGCCATTGCTGAAAGGTCCGTCATACCCCTTTTGCGCCTGCACTTCTGATTCTCGGCCCTTTGAAAAATCTCGGACAAGACCTCCCGTTTTTTTCGATGCTTTTCCTTCCCTCGGAAATGTGGTATCGAAATATCCTTGACGCCGGAACCAGTTTATTGTACAGACCCCTATCGTGAAGGGAAAATTTGAACCCAGGAGATATCCTAAGGAGGCGAAGATGCAATTGAAGAGAAGATTGATGGCCTGTCTTCTGGCGATTTCGGTCAGTCTTGTGGGGGTATCAACCGGAATCGTCTCTTGTACGAAAGATACGACGAAAAAGGTCGAATCGGCAGCCAACATGTCCATGAACGTTTTGACCAATCATGAGTCTGACCTCATCACGATCGAAAACGAGGGATATACGAAGGACCGTAAGGGGCCAGTTAAGTTCAACCATCTCAAACATGCCTTTAATGACAAAATCCTTTGCTGGGAGTGCCATCACGATTACGCAGACAAGAAAAACACGTGGTCGCCTTGGGGCACGACAGAAAAATGCATAGAATGCCACATGCCCTCCGAAGATATGGACAATGTCCCAAACCTTCAAAAGGCCTACCACACCAATTGCAAGAACTGCCATAAGGCCTTAGAGGGCCCAAGAAAGGAGACCGCACCCTCCAGGAAATGTTACGGTTGTCATGAAAAGACCAAGTAGGGAGCACCTTGTCCCTTCCACCGTCACCTGGTAGAAGAGAAAAGGAGACGGGTTTTGGCCTTCTTGCCTATGCCCCTGACCTGAAATCCCTCGGGTCCGATGGATACTCGCACCGCACCCACTTTGTCCACCCGAATCGTCTTGCACCCCATTGCCTCAAGCCTATCCAGCGTTTCCGGACTCGGGAATCTTGGACTGTTGTCGCCTGAAGAGATGACACCGACCCGGGGTCGGACCACATCAAGGAACGGCCTTGAACAAGATGTCTTGCTGCCGTGATGGGGGACGAGAAGAATGTCGCTCTTGAGAAGAGGACCTGCCCTGGAGACGACCATCTCCTCACCGGCAATTTCCAGATCCCCGGGGAAAAGGCATGATGTTCCCTCATAGGATAGCTTCAAGACCATCGACTTGTCGTTGGATTTGATCCCGCTGCCGGAAGGCCGGCCTTCGCCATCCTCAGGTCCCGGATGGAGCACCGTGATTCTGACACCGGAAATCTCCCTGCCCTCCCTTAAATCCGATGGTGAGAGGACTCTGATCTTCTGTGCCTCCATGATCCCCTTCAGTTCCTTGAAGGAAGGGATTTCCGGGTCTTCACCATTATGCCAAAATTCTTTCGGGCGAAAATGCTGGGCGATAAACCGAAGACCCTCCAGGTGATCTGTCTGGGGATGGGTCAAGACCAGGTAATCGACGCGCAGGATCTTCGAATCGAAAAGAAACGGGGCGATGACCATTCTTCCAACATCGAAGTCGCCCCCCGGAAAGCCTCCGCCGTCTATCAGCATCCTCTCTTTCCCTGGAAATTGAACCAGGGCGGCATTCCCCTTTCCCACATCCAGATAAGTTACCCTCAGGTGATGATCATAGCGTGTCTTGTAGACCCAATAGGACGCGTCCGCGACTGACAATAAGAGGACGGCCGCAAGCCCTATTCTAGCCCTTGGCCATCGCCGGGACCAAAAAAGGGAAATGATGAGGGCATAGTAGAGGGCTATCTCCAAAAAATTCGGCCTCATGACCCACAGCTCAGCCCATTGGAAGCGCCCCCAGAATTGGATCATCTCCATCATCCGGTCCATCCCCCATGCGCTCACCTGGAAAAGAAGAT
>JAZDGZ010000724.1:0-2874 GCA_043806375.1 Pseudomonadota bacterium
CAAGATCGAACGATACGGTATCGCCTAGCCTTTCCATCCTCCACAAGTCTGCCTTCTCCATCGCAAACCTTATGATAGAAAAAAACCGACACCCTCTGCATGGTGAATGCGTAAAAGAAAGATGGGATGAGGAAGGCCCGCGCAATGCCGGCCCAAAGACTCAAAGCCATTGCCTGGAGGAAGATGCTTTGACCCGAATGGCCGCAACAGCCTTACTGATACACGGAACCAGCCGTAAAAAGGCGTTGACAAGGGTCAGCCAGATTACAAATATTTGACCTTGACGGCCTCGTAAAGAGTCGGACACCGCCATGCCGTTCATGGTTCGATATCCTTCGATACCCTGGTCGCCTTTGGCGCCGCCGTAGGCGGGTAAACCTCAGGACAGGCTTCACCCCGAACGGTAAATCAGAACCTTACAGAACACCGCAACAGAGTAAAGGCACTTCTCAGGCACTATCTTAGAGATCAGCCTATTAATGCGCAAGATTGAAATCAACTGGTCTTTCAAGGTACAGCTTGGATTTTGCAGGGCCGGGGTTTCTGAGGAAGTGAAAGGATACTAAGACTCTTTTCTCTTTTTTCTCCAGTTCACCAAGAAGATCCCCAGACAAACCATCGGAAGGCCGATCATTAGAGAGGAGGTGAGTTCCTCCCGCATGAAAAGAATGCCGAAGAGGACCCCGAAGATGGGCGTAAAGAATGTGAAGGCCGACAGGCGACTGACGGAGTATTCGTGGATGAGCTTGAACCAGATGAAATAGGTCGCAAATGCGACGATGACGGACTGGTAGAAAAGGGAGACCCCGATAGTCAGGTCGAACTTTGAGATCCAGTGGGGCTCGAGGATCAGGCTCACCGCAAAGAGAATAGGAATAGAAAAGATGAGCTGGTAGAGAAAGGTGTTGATGGGATGGATCTTTTCCGCCATAAACCTCTTGATGTAAAGGGTTGTGGCTCCCCACAGGAGGGCGGCCGTGATTTGCAGAATATCCCCTATGAGCATGGTCGGTTTGGCATCCGTGGGTCTGCCATAAAAAACGATGACGATTCCCAGAAAAGCAAGGGTGAGGCCAAGGACTTTCGGAAAGGTCAGCCGATCGCCCTTCAGGAAAAAATGGGCCCCTACAGCCACCACAAAGGGGCTAAGATAAACGAACACCACCGACCGAGCGGCATCCGTAAGAAGAAGGCCAAAGTAGATGCAGGCAAATTCAAGTCCGAACATAATGCCCACCATGATCCCGTGGAAGAGCATGATATCGGTATGAAACAATTTTTCCCGCTTCCACAGGCAATAGACGATGCCGCAAATGGATGCGATGATGGACCGAAGTGCCGATGCAAAAACAGGGGATATGCCTTGATTGGAGACCTTGATAGCCGTGTAGTTGAAACCCCAGAGCAGGGTCAGGATAAGAATGACCGATATGGCCTTGGAATCCAGGTAGTCCTTGCTGGCAGGTGTGGACATTGCGCTTTCGTCGCTTTCGGTTAGCTAGGAGGACTTATTGGCTTCTTTTAAGAGGATCTTCGCCAACTGGCCTGCCTGGTCGTATCTTGTCAGGCCTTGATCAAGGAAATCGTCGGCCTGGGCTTTATTCGCCTCCACGAATACGGCCTTCAAGATGATGATCCTCTGGTCAAGGGCCTTCATCGCCGCATCCTCCGAGGCATCCTCGTCAGCGGGCACATGAGGGACACCCATGAGCATATACCAGACGAGGTTGTCCATGTCCGGCAAAATCCCGCCCTTGGTCAAGTCGACCGTCTTTTTGAAGTCATGGTAGGCCTTGATAAAGTTGTCGTTTTCTTTCATGCAGTCCCTATGGGCTCCCCGGTTCCAACAAGAATTAGAACAGGGGGCAATATCCGATAGGTAGGAGAATTACTAAAGGCTACCCCAAAAATCAAGGACTTTTGCTGGAAGGCCTAAAGCGGCTTTTGGCCAATTCCCGGCCAGCAAGGCGCCATGAATTTGTCAGATAGAGGCCCTGTTGACAAGATGGGTTAGGGCTGGTACTAAGAGAGCATCTTCAGCAGCCGATCAAATCGTTTTCAGCCATCGACATAAACTTCGGGAATAGCCGTCATGGCGTGGATTAATTTCTCCATCTCTTCAGCTTACAGGACAGGGTATCCAGGCCTGGCCTTTGGCTTGGCGTTGATCAGCGGATGCCAATCCTTGACAGACACTGCGGGTTTTGATCTGCGCAGGAGAAAGTTGCTCAGGAAAATGCGAAAGAGGGAGACCCTTGCCGAGATTTCCAAGAGGATTGATATTTACGACCATTTTTTTGAGACCTTCGGATGTGAGTGCCCCCTGCCGAAGCATCTCAAAAGGACGATCCATAGCGGATTTCCGCGATACAATCTCATGGTGGATACCCACTTCATCGCAGAGATGTGTGCGGGCATCCTGGTGGCGGTCGCTGATTACGACCGCTTTGACGGCAGCCTGATCCTGGACCTGGCCGGCGAGGGTGAAATCTGCAGGGGCATGGGCGAGCGCGACCTGAAGACCAAAGAGGGGGAGATCGTATTGCGGGATGAAAAGGACATCGTTTGTGTCCTGTGCCAGGGGGCGGACGAGAAGACGAGGGTCCGGGAAGATACCCGGAACGTCTTGTTTTACGCCTATGCGGTTCCGGGGATCGATGGACGATACCTCCGGGAGGGCTTGACTATTGCCGCAGAGACTATGTCGGCGTTTGGCAAGGGCGCTGTGGAAGGCGTGGAGGTTTATTCCAGCACAGAAAACCTGGTCCTCAGGGCCAGGTCAGAGTTCAGTGGCTCTGCCTTATGAGGTGAAAATGCTCTAAATCCGAAGCACGAAATCCGAAACAATATTTAATGACCAAAGTTCAAATGATC
>JAZDGZ010000725.1:0-3974 GCA_043806375.1 Pseudomonadota bacterium
CCTCCCCGATTGAGGATGTCCATCAGGAATTCGGGGAGCACGGTGCCTTGGCCAACCCAAGGTCTTGTCAGGTTTTCCACCAATCCGGACGTAGGATGATATCGGATTTGATCCCCTGCCTTCACACCTCCCGATATTCCAGGGCACTCCACGGCAAACAGTCCCAGGTTGATGGCATTTCGGAAAAAGATGCGGGCAAACGATTCTGCAATGACGGCACGAATGCCGCAGGCACGAAGCAAAGCGACGGCGGCTTCGCGGCTCGAACCACAGCCGAAATTCGTACCGGCAACAATCACGTCACCAGGACGGACCCTTTTTGGAAAATCCGGATCGATGCCCTCCATGGTATGGGGCAAGAGGTCTTCGATTCGGGTCGAACCCATATATTTTCCGGGAATAATCACATCCGTGTCCACGTTATTGCCATAACAGTGGGCTTGTCCAACGATGAGATTCGGAGCATCGTTCATTTTTTACCTCCATCCGCGACCTTACGAGAGCAACTTCCTCGGATCGGTCAGGCAACCCGTTACCGCAGATGCGGCGGCAGTGTAAGGGGATGCAAGATAAACATAGGCTTCCTTGCTTCCCATGCGGCCGATAAAGTTTCGAGTGCTGGTTGAAACACACACCTCTCCTGCTCCGAGCAGCCCGAAATGTCCGCCAAAACAGGGTCCGCAGGTGGGAGGTCCGATGATCGCTCCTGCCTTAATGAATACATCCAGAAGGCCTTCATGGGCCATGCCGCTCAACACCCGGTAAGACGCGGGAATCACAACCAGCCTCACGCTTGAATGAACACGCCTGTTTGCGAGTATGCCAGATGCTGCCCGCATATCTTCCAGCCTCCCGTTGGAGCAGCTACCGATAATAACCTGATCGACTTTTATGGGTTCGGTTTCTGCCACCGGAAAGACATTGTCCGGTGAGTGGGGCAACGCTACCCTGGGTGTTAACTCCGAAAGGTTTACCTCCAGCCGTTGTCGATATATTGCGTCCGGGTCGGCCTCTATTGCAGCGTCAGGTAATACGGGTCTCCCCAAGGCCTGCAGATACTGCATAAGGTTGTCGTCAACCGGCATCAGCGCCACTTTTGCACCCATCTCCGCACACATGTTACAGATGGAGAGGCGGCCATCCACAGAAAGGGTGTGTACCCCTTCGCCGCCAAACTCACACGCAGCATAGTTTGCGCCGTCCGCCTTAAGACGGCTGAGCAGGTCCAGAACAACATCTTTGGCGGTTATACCCTCAGACGTCTTTCCTGTGAGGTCAATACGGATGGTTTCCGGAACTTTGAACCAGGACTTGCCCTTCACCATCGCGAGGGCTGTGTCCGTCGATCCGAAGCCTGTCGCGAAACTCCCCAAGGCGCCGTACGTCGTGGTATGGCTATCGCTTCCAATAATAACTTCCCCCGGATTGACGTATTCCTCCACCATGACCTGGTGGCAAATGCCCTTTCGCATATCGAGGAATTCCTTAATTCCAAAGTCTGAGACAAACTTCCTGCACACACGGTGGAAGTTGGCTGCTGCTTCAGTGGGCGGTGGTGCAAAGTGATCAAGAAGGGCAACGATCTTGTCCGGATCCGCCAGTTTCTCCACGCCGAGGTCCTTGATAGCCTCTGCTATTCCCCAGCCAATACCCTCGTGGATCATGATCCGGTCGATCTCTACCTCCACAATTTCCCCTGGCTGGACGTTTGGCTGGCCACTGGCCTTTGCCAGCAGTTTCTGGGCCATGGTCTGGTTCATTATTCAGATGCCTCCTTGTCCTTCCTTGCGATGCTCCGCAGAAATGCTTCCCGAATTGCGTGACACATTTCAGATGTGCTGCTGACGCCTCCTAGATCAGGAGTACGAACATTTCCTGCGGACAAGACGTCTCGGATCGCTGTCATTAACTCTTTCGACGCACGGTTGAAACCAGCGGGGTTCTGTTTTCGGGCTAACCACGCCAGTAGCATCACCAGACAGCGATGGATGGCTACTGGGTTCATCGTTTCCTTTCCTTTCATGGCAGATTGAGGACCGTGCAAAGGCTCAAACATGGCTTTGGTATTGCCGAAGTTGCCCGTTGCTGCCATGCCCGTGCCCCCCTCATGGAAGGCCAGAAGATCTGCCAGTATGTCGCCGAAGGCATTTGACGTTACGCAAACCGAGTAGTCCTGTGGATGGTTGAGCACCTCCAGAGCAAAGTTATCCACATAAGTAAATTTCAGCTTCACCTCCGGAAACTCCTCAGCCACGGTCCGGACGGTGTGACGAAAGAACCGGCACCCTTCCAGGACATTGCTCTTATCGATGCACGTTACGGGTCGAGAATCTCCTGCCAGGCGAAGACCATCGGCCAGTTCGAAAGCGAACCTTGCGACACGCTTCGTACCCCTTGCAGTCACCATACGGATATCCACCGCCAATTCAGACGTCTGCCCCCGGGTGAAAATCCCTCCGATCCTGCTGTATAAGCCCTCCGTCGCTTCCCGAACTAGATGGAGGTGAACCTGGTTCGGCGTGTAAGGCGCACTAGGGACTTGCGTCAGCAGTTCAACGGGTCGCACACTTGCATAAAGGTCCAGTCCTTGTCTAAGAAAGAATACGACCCCGACTCCGGCGAGGTCGCCTGTCGGGAGGTCCACACCTGGCAAGCCCACACTTCCAAATAAGATAGCGTCCGCTTCCTTGGCACAAAAATCCTTTGCCTCCGAAGGCCATTCCTCTCTATGTTTCTGCCAGTATTCGGCACCGCACGGGAAGATCGCTGTCTCACAGGGGAGGTCTAAAGCACTGCAGATCACGTTCAGCGTTTCGAGAGACTGATCTAAGAGTTCCGGTCCTACTCCGTCTCCCTGAAGTACGGCAATCACCGGCTTTGACATACGCTTACCTTTTTCCCAGATACGCTTTCGCTATTTGATCGTTTGCCGCCAGTTCTCCGGTCGAACCGCTGATGACGATGTGTCCGGTCTCCATCACGTAACCTCGTTGTGCCACAGCCAGCGCCAGCAGGGCATTTTGTTCCACGAGAAGGATACTGGTCCCCTTTTGATTGATGGTGATGATCGTGCGAAAAATCTCCTCCCGAACGATGGGCGCCAGACCCATCGAAGGTTCGTCCATCATCAAGAGTCGGGCGTGAGACATGAGGGCACGGCCGATGGCCAGCATCTGCTGTTCCCCCCCGCTGAGCGTGCCCCCCAGCTGCCGAAGCCGTTCACCGAGCTTCGGAAAGATGGAGAAGACGTATTCCTCATCCTCTTTTTGATATTTCTTGTTCCTCTGGGCATAGGCCCCCATCATCAGATTTTCCGCCACGGTGAGGTCTGGAAAGATGCGGCGACCTTCCGGAACGAGGGCGATGCCCAGGGCGACTACCCCGGAGGGCGACAACCCCCCCAACGGTTGGCCACAAAACAGTATCTCCCCCCGGCGGACATCAACTTGACCCATGATGCTTTTCAGAGTGGTTGACTTCCCAGCGCCATTGGCTCCGAGGAGACAGACGATTTCCTTCTCCCTTACCTCTATTTCAATTCCCATCAGGGCATGCACATGGCCGTAAAAGGCATGTACATCTCGCAAACTAAGCAATATCCATTCCTTTTCCAATATAGTTTTCCACCACCACGGGGTTGTTCCGAACCTCGCCGGGGAACCCCTCGGCAATCTTTTTGCCGGAACTGATCACGGTGACCCTGTCTGAGATATCCATGACCAGGTCCATGTTGTGTTCCACCAGAAGGACTGTTACCCCTCTCTCTCGGATCTTCAGGACCAGTTGACGCATGAAATCAATCTCTTTCGTGTTCATTCCTGCGACGGGTTCATCCAGTAACAAGAGGCGCGGGCCCACGGCCAGCGCTCTGGCCAGTTCAACCAGACGCTGTTGTCCGTAGGGAAGGTCCGTAGCGATGCGGGCTTCCATCATCGCTAACCCTAACACGTGCAACGCTTCTCGCGCCTTCTCCT
>JAZDGZ010000726.1:0-7343 GCA_043806375.1 Pseudomonadota bacterium
GGTGATAGCTTTCAGCGATTTTCAAATCCACCAAGTCTTGAGCCTGTAAATCCTGTTTCGAGGATACCTAATGACTTTTCAGGAGTTGATTTTTGCTTTGGAAAGATTTTGGGCGGAGAGGGGTTGCGTGATCCAGCAACCCTACGACCTGGAGGTAGGGGCAGGGACCTTCAATCCCGCAACCCTATTAAGGGCCCTGGGTCCGGAGCCATGGTCTGTGGCCTACGTTGAGCCTTCCAGGCGCCCTACCGACGGCCGATATGGAGAAAACCCCAATCGTCTGGGTCACTATTATCAGTATCAGGTCATCATCAAGCCTTCTCCCATCGATATTCAGGAGATGTACCTGGACAGCCTGAAGACCCTCGGGATCGACCCGCTCAACCATGATATCCGCTTTGTGGAGGATGACTGGGAGTCTCCCACGCTCGGTGCGTCCGGCCTCGGTTGGGAGGTATGGCTGGACGGCATGGAAATCACCCAGTTCACCTATTTCCAGCAGGCGGGGAGCGTCAGACTCGACCCCATAAGCGTGGAAATTACTTACGGCCTGGAGAGGATCGCCATGTATCTCCAGGAAAAAGAAAGTGTCTACGACCTCATGTGGAACGAAAAGATCACCTATGGGGACGTCCACAAAAAAGGGGAATGGGAGCTTTCCGTCTATAGTTTTGAGCTTGCCGACGTGGACATGCTCTTGAAGATGTTTGATATGTATGAGCAGGAGTCTTTAAGGATCAGCGAGAAAGGAATCGTCCTGCCGGCCTATGACTATTGCCTCAAATGTTCCCATGTCTTCAATATCCTGGATGCGCGGGGGGCCATCAGCGTTACGGAAAGGACCAAGTATATCGATCGCATTCGAAATCTGGCGCGCCTCGCGGCCAAGAACTATCTCCTTCAGAGAGAGGAGATGGGCTATCCCCTGCTTAATAAGAAATGAGAGATGACTCATGTCTGGTGAATTGCTTTTTGAAATTGGGACGGAGGAGATCCCTTCGGAGTACCTGAACGAGGGGCTAAAACACCTCAGGAGCCTGGCCGAGACCTGTTTAAAGGAGAAGCTTATCCGGTTCGGGGAAGGCCTTGAGGCCTATGGAACGCCGAGGCGTCTCGTCCTTATAGGCATGGCCCTTGCCGACAAACAGGAGGATGCCGTGCAGGAGATCATGGGCCCTCCCAAAAAGGCGGCCTTTGATGAGCAAGGAAATCCTACCAAGGCGGCCCTGGGTTTCGCCAATAAGCACGGCCTCCCAATTGATAAGATTGAGATCCTCAAGACCCCCAAGGGGGAATACCTCTATATCAGGAAAAAGATTCCGGGGAAACCTGCCATGGAGGTCCTCTCCGAGGTCTTGCCCCGCCTCATCGCCGATATGCCCTGGCCCAAGTCCATGCGTTGGGGAAGCATCGGCTTTGCCTTTGTTCGACCCGTCCACTGGGTGCTTGCCCTTTTCAACGGCCGGGTCATCCCCTTTGAGGTGGCGGGTGTGAAAAGCGGGAACGCAACCAGAGGACACAGGTTCATGTCGCCCCAGGCCATGGAGATTAAGGACGTCCAGGATTACCTGCAGAAGATGGCGAAGGCCTCCGTGATCATCGGTCATGAGGAGAGGGTCAAGAGGGTGGAAGAAGCCCTTTCCAGGGTCGCCGAGAGGTTCTCCGGAGAGCCCGGAAAGGACCCTGAATTGCTCTCCATAGTGGCCAACCTGGTGGAGTCCCCATCGGCACTCTGCGGCAGTTTTGATAAGGTCTTCCTGGATCTCCCCGACCAGGTGCTCATTACGGCCATGAAAAAGCATCAAAGATATTTCCCCCTTTATGACCACGACGGCCGGCTGATGCCCAATTTCGTGGCTGTGAACAACACCCTGGCTAGGGATGAATCCGTTGTCAGAAGGGGACATGAACGCGTTCTGCGGGCGCGCCTTGCCGACGCGGCCTTCTTCTTCAAGGAGGACAGAAAAAGTCCCCTCCTGGACAGGCTGGAGGATCTCAAGAAGGTTATCTATCAGGCCGATCTGGGCACCTCCTTTGCCAAGGTCATGCGGTTTTCGAAGCTGGCCGAATACCTGGGAGAGGAATTGGCGCCGGCTAGAGTTGACGATATCAGGCTTGCTGCCAGACTCTGCAAGTGCGATCTTGTCACGGAGATGGTCTCGGAATTTCCCGAACTCCAGGGGGTCATGGGGGAAGAATATGCGCTCCTGGACGGCCATCCCCGCGAAGTCTGTCTGGCCGTTCGCGAACATTATCTCCCTGAACGGGCAGGGGGTGACTTGCCCACTTCCCTGATCGGGGCACTTATAGGGATCGCAGACCGGATGGACACCATTGCAGGCTGTTTTGCCGTCGGGTTGGAGCCCACGGGGGCCGCTGATCCCTTCGCTCTCAGAAGGCACGCCCTTGCCATCATGCGCATCTTGGAGGGCTTTGAATGGGAGACGTCGCTTCTCTCCTTCATCTCCAAATCCCTCTCCATCCTCGAGGAAGAGATCACTTTTGACAAGGCCCTCGTCTTTGACAAGGTAAGAGAGTTTTTCAGCGAGAGATACAAGCAGATGATGCTGAGGTCCGATTACACCTCCGACCTGATCGAGGCCGTCATATCTGTGGCCTTTGACCGGATAGGCCGGCTCCGTCCCAGGATCGATCACCTCGCAAAATTCTCAAAAGAATCCGACGAGTTCGAATCCCTTGTCCTGGCCTTCAAAAGAGTGAGCAATATCCTTAAAAACCAGGCTCAGGCCTTGGACGTGATCCCTGAGCTTTTCCAGGAACCTTGTGAATCCAGATTGTGGGAGGTCTATCAAGCGGTCAAGGAGGATATCCATCGACAGATGGATGAGAGGAATTACCTCGAGGCCCTCAGGCTCATGCTCCGGTTGAGGGGACCGGTAGACGAATTGTTTGACGGCGTGGAGATCATGACCAAGGAGAACCCCCGGCTGAGGAACAACAGGGTTGGACTGCTTCAAGCGCTGGCTCGGCTCTTCCTGAGCCTTGCGGACTTCTCCAAATTTTCCCTCTGATTTAGGAATCCCGGGTGGGGGTCATTTTCGAGGCTTCAGGATCAGGACATAAAGCTCCCCCGGATGCTTCATGTGTCCCGCAGCCAACTCTGCATAGGGCCCCCTTCCCCAGAAAAGATCCGCCCTCCCAGCCCCTCTTATGGCGCCGCCGGTATCCTGGTTTAGCACGAAGCGGGAAAAATCCTTCCAACCGCTGATCTCGCCCTTTTCATTTGTCATCGGCTTCTGAGTGCGTACGAAGGCCAACGCCCCTGAAGGGAAGAGCCGGGAATCCAGGGCGACCGTCCTTCCAGGCGTGAGGGGAACGTTGATGTTCCCCACCAGGGAACCTTTTCCCAGGGTCCTGAAAAAGACATAGGAAGGATTATAATTCAGCACCTCATCGATGATTCCTGGATTTTCCGAAAGATACCTGCGTATCGACTGCATGGATATTTCTTCTCTGCTCAAAAGCCCCTTTTCCATCAAGTATCTTCCGATGGCACGATAGGGATGGCCGTTTTTTTCGGCAAATCCCACCCCAATGCTTTTGCCGTCCCCCAACTCCAGGAGCCCGGACCCCTGTATATGTAAAAAGGCCACGTCCAGAGGGTCCTTTAACCAAGCTATCTCCAGACCCCTCCCCTCCAAAGCCCTGTCGACCGCTATTTGGGCTCTTGAAAAATAGGGCAGGACATTTTTGCCATCGATCCTCGCCATGATGTTCTTCCCCTTGAATTCTTCCCTGAAAAGGGCTAGATCGATCTTTATCAGGTCATCCGGTTTTCTGTAGATGGGGTATCTGAAGGTCTCATCTCCGGTGAGCTTGGCTTCATACACCGGCTCAAAATAGCCGGTGAAGAGAACGCTCCTGTCTCCGACCCTGCCGGCCGCCCGGTAAACGAGAAAACGTTTTCTGATCTCCTTGTTCAAGGCCCTTGGTTCAGGACATGTGGAGATGAGTTCCAAAAAAGCCCTTTGGCTGTTCACGACCTCTTCGCAGGTGTATTGATGCGGCCCGTAATAGAACACGTGGTCTGGTTTCAGCCTCTCCAGGTATTCAAGGTTTCTCCGGACCGCCTCCTCGAGAGAGGAGAAATCCATGTCATCATTAAATTTCGGGTAGAAGAAACGAACAGGGACCAGGGTCTGTTCAGGCCTTTCCGGCATCTCCCGGAGCGCCGGATAACAGCCGAAAGAGGCGAACAGTGCCCCGAGAGCCATAACATAGATGAGATACCCTAGGGCTTTTGGCATATCTGTCTCTTCATTCTTGTCCTAAAATAATTTCGCCATGTTGCAGGGGCATGCGAAACAGGGTAAACTTTGATGGTCTCGTAAACGCTCATGACCTGGGTGCCGGCCACCCCCATGGATGAATACGCCAAAGGCGTACAAGAATGTAGGGGCGCACTTTACGTGCGCCCGCAGGGCGGAGATAAACTCCGCCCCTACGAGGGTATTTTCACGGCAAAAAGTGCGGTTCACCCTCGTTCGTCCTTCGATACCCTGGTCGCCTTTGGCGCCGCCGTAGGCGGGTAAACCTCAGGACGAACGGTTCTGCCGATTATGGTGAGGTATCGAACCATACCTCAGGGCGAACGGATGAAATGGAGCGTAAGTGTCTGATATCCCGTTCGTGGTGAGGTACCCGTCCTCCGTAGCAGACCTACTGCGGAGGGTGGATCGAACCATGAACGGAATGCGGGTGTAGGACTTTTTACGAACGCATCAAGATTGGAGTTAGGGCGAAAACATGGAAGGCTACGTCTGCATTCACGGTCATTTCTACCAGCCGCCGCGGGAAAATCCGTGGCTGGAAGCCATTGAACTTCAGGAATCGGCCCACCCCTACCATGATTGGAACAAGCGGATCACGGCCGAGTGCTATGCCCCCAACGCCACCTCCCGGATCCTGGACGGGAAGAACCTCATTGTCCAGATGGTCAACAACTACGCCAAGATGAGCTTCAATTTTGGACCTACGCTCCTGGCCTGGATGGAAAAGAACGCCCCGGATGTTTATGCGGCCGTGCTGGAGGCCGACCTGGAAAGCGGGAAACGCCACTCCGGCCACGGATCGGCTATAGCCCAGGCCTACAGCCACATGATCATGCCCCTCGCCGACCGCCGGGACAAGTTGACGCAGGTTCGGTGGGGGATCAGCGATTTTGAGCACCGCTTTGGCCGAAATCCTGAAGGCATGTGGCTGCCCGAGACCGCGGTGGATCTCGAAACGCTGGATATCCTGGCCGAAGAGGGCATTCGCTTTACGATCCTCGCACAGCATCAGGCGAAACAGGTCCGTCCTATCGGAGAGAGCGGATGGAGAGAGGTGGGGGGAGGAAAAATCGACCCCACAACGGCATACACCCTTCGCCTCCCTTCGGGGCGGGCCATAGCCCTCTTCTTCTACGACGGGGCGATCTCCCGATCCGTGGCCTTTGAAAGACTCCTGACCAGCGGGGAGGCCTTCGCGCAGAGGCTCGTAAGCCCCCTGTCGGATAAACGTGACCGGCCCCGGATCATACATATCGCCACGGACGGGGAGAGCTACGGCCATCATCACCAGTTCGGAGAGATGGCCCTTGCCTACGCCCTGAACGCGATCGAATCAAAGCACCTCGCGAGCCTTACCAACTACGGCGAGTTCCTGGAGAGGCATCCGCCGGCTTTTGAGGTGGAGATCCTGGAGGATACTTCATGGAGCTGCACCCACGGGCTGGAGCGCTGGCGTAATGATTGCGGGTGCAATACGGGCGCCCATCCGGGATGGAACCAGGGGTGGCGGAGGTTTCTGAGAGAGGCACTGGACTGGCTGAGGGACTGGGTTTCCCCGGTCTACGAGGACGAGGGAAAGAGGTTCCTGAAGGACCCCTGGGAGGCGAGAGACCGTTACATAGAGGTCATCCTGGATCCCTCGCGGGAGAGTAGAGAGAGGTTTCTGAATAGCCATGCATCTCGCGATTTGAGTGAGGGCGAGAAGGGTACTGCCTTGAAGCTCCTGGAGCTCCAACGCCACGCCATGCTCATGTATACCAGCTGCGGGTGGTTTTTTGACGACCCTTCGGGCATTGAAACGATACAGATCATCCAGTACGCGGGACGCGTTCTACAGCTCGCCCACGAGAGCAGTGGCAAAGAACTCGAATCGGGGTTCCTGGACCTTCTCTCCCGCGCAAAGAGCAATGTCCCGGGAGAAAGGGACGGCCGAGCCATCTATGAAAGATATGTGAAGACAGCCATGGCCGACCTCAAGAAGGTGGGGGCCCATTATGCCATGAGTTCCCTTTTTCAGGACTACGAGGACCGGGCCGAGATCTATTGCTACAGGGTTGATCAAGAAGATTACCAACTCTCGAGGGCGGGCAAGGCGACCCTGGTCACTGGGAAGGCCCTCTTCACCTCGGAGGTCACGTGGGATTCGGCCCTGCTCAGCTTTGCCGTCCTTCACCTGGGAGATCACAACCTGAGCTGCGGGGTCCGGAAGTTCATGGGTGAGGAGGCCTATCGGGCCATGGTGACGGAGGTCAGCGGCGCCTTTGGCAGTGCGGATTTTCCCGAGACCATTCGTTGCCTGGACAAGCATTTCGGAAAATCGATCTATTCTCTCAAATCCCTGTTCCGCAATGAACAGAGCAGGATCCTGGACCTCATCCTGGAGTCGACACTCGCCGACGCGGAGGCGGTCTATCGCCAACTCTACGAAAATCTCGTTCCCATGATCCGGTTTCTGAAGGATTCCCGGAGTCCCCTGCCCAAGGCGTTATATCTGGCGGCCGAGTTCGTGGTGTATGTGGACCTTCATCGGGCCTTTGCGCAGGAAGAACTCGATGTCGAGCAGATTCGGACCGTTCTGGATTCGGCAAGGACGGCGGGAATAAACCTGGTGCCGGATGGGCTTGAATATGCCCTGAGACAGAATCTCGAAGGGATGGCCCAGAGATTTTCAACCAACCCTGCGGACATCCATCTCCTTGAAAGCCTGGAGTCCGCGCTGGCCATGGCGGCCGATCTGCCTTTTCGGGTGAACCTCTGGACCGTTCAGAACATCTACTACCGCATGCTTCAGGCCCCATTTGCCGATCAGAGAAGAAAGGCCGACCGAGGGGACAGAGAAGCCGAGATCTGGATCAATCATTTCAGCACCCTGTGCGACAGGTTGTCGATTCGAGTGCCCTAGGAGGAAACGGTGACCTTCAAGACCTTGTTTGAACCTCGGACCATGGCCGTTATCGGCGTCTCGACAGGCAACGATCGGCACCCGGCCAACGTGATCTACAATAAGAATCATCTTCGATACCCCGTCAGGGTCTTTCCGGTGAATCCCCG
>JAZDGZ010000727.1:0-2613 GCA_043806375.1 Pseudomonadota bacterium
GGTCACCCACAATATGCTGCAGGCTATCCGCTGCGGGAACCGGATGATCATGCTCCACGAGGGGAGGATCAGGTTCGACATAGAAGGAGAGGACAAGTCGGCCCTCACCGTAGAAGAGGTGGTACGGAGGTTCGGGGCCGAGCTGAAGGATGAGGCCCTCCTGTGTTGATTCCTGCCGTAGACTCGGGACATGCACCGAGGAGCAAGGTGCAAAGCGCAGGGCGCAAGAAAAGAACTCTTTATCTCGATTTTACCATGCGCCTTGCGCCCTGCGCTTTGCACCTTCTAACCCGGCCGATTTCAGTGGTGATGCCCCAAGAAAGGTAGAGTTACGTTTCCCGTGAAGACTTGCTTTTTAATCTTGACCCTTCTCCTGGTGGGCGCTTCGATGGACTCCGGGACGCATGCAGCTACGCTGGAAGCTATTCAGTCGGCCCTGCCGCAACAGGTCATGGGGTGGGCAAAGGCCGAGGAGGACCGGTATTTCGACGACCGGACGATTTTCGAATACATCGACGGGGCGGGTGAACTCTACAGGGCCTACCATATGAAGAGATGCCTTTCCCGCCGTTACACCACCCCTAACGGCCCTGCCATCATCCTGGACATCTTCGACATGGGGACATCGAAAGATGCCTTCGGCGTGTTC
Source organism: Pseudomonadota bacterium (assembly GCA_043806375.1). Lineage (GTDB taxonomy): Bacteria > Desulfobacterota > DSM-4660 > Desulfatiglandales > HGW-15 > JAZDGZ01. Next base: position 650 of record JAZDGZ010000727.1, read on the forward strand.
ACGCATGACCAGGATGGGGAGCCGCTGGATATGGGACAGGGCGCCCTTTACCGGGCCGGCTGGCTCAGCTTCTGGAAGGACCGATACTTCGCCTCCCTTTACGGGGAACAGGAGACCGAGGCCGCCAGGGCAGCCATCAGAGAAATCGCCGGGAGGCTGGCCCTCATCATAAAGGAGGAAGGTCCGAAGCCCTTCATTCTCTCCTATTTGCCCCCCCGAGGACTTCAATCCAAGAGCATTCGATATTTTCATGACCATCATATCCTCAATTTCCACTATTACCTGTCGGACGAAAACATCCTGAATCTGGGACCGCAAACCGAGGCGACCCTCGCCGAGTACCGGCTGGATCATGGATCCTGCCGTCTCCTTTTAGCCCTATACCCTGACGCGGAAAAAGCGGCAAAGGCTCGCAGCAGCCTTTTCAAGACCTATCTCCACGATGCGGATCGAAAGGGCTTTGCCCGGCTGGAAGACGGCAGGTGGTCGGGTGCTGCGGTCAAGGGGTCATTGATCATTGTCGTTTTGGAGGCAGACAGCCGGGAGGTCGCTGAAGAACTTCTCAAAAGGGCCACAAAGTCCGCTCCGGCGACGAGATAGGGGCTGAGCCGTGCTTACATCTCGTGCGAAGGCGACGCTGGATATTGAGTTGAATTTTCTTAACCGCAGAACATCGAACAAGGAATGTCGAACGATGAAGTGAAGCCTTCATCATTCTGCGGTTCCTCGTTCGATATTCGATAATGAATGGCCCTGCAGCAGGCTGTAGGGTATCGATGCAATGCGGCGTCCTATTTCTTGTCATTCCGGGCTTGACCCGGAATCCAGGGATCCTTTGCTGGATTCCTGCTTCCGCAGGAATGACGTCATAAGGAAGCCCTGACGCAAGCTACAGGGAATGATCAAGTTCAATGTTGTAGCAGCGCTCAAATCACCTCTTAAGAAAGTCTCTATGCCCGGTTTATATTCTTGTTAGCAAAAGAGCAGCGGTTGTAGTCAATTGGCAAGGGAAAGGACAGGGTCGAAGGAGATGACAAGAGAAAAGCAGATCATCACCAGGAGGGATTTTCTACGGTCCGGGACGTGCGCCGCCCTGGGAGGCCTCATCGGATGGCCCCTTCTGGGCAGGGCGGCTGTCAAAAAGGAAAGCGAGAGCCGGGTCGTTCTCATCCGCGACAGGAACGTCCTTGACCCTTCGGGGGTGATTCAGCCTGATATCCTGGAAAAAATGCTGGATGAGGCCCTCAAGACCCTCCTCGGGGCATCCAGCCCGGTCTCTGCCTGGGAGCAGATCGTGACACCCGAAGACGTGGTGGGGATCAAGAGCAACGCCTGGCATTATCTTCCTACCCCCGAAGCGCTTGAAGAAGCCATACGCCGCCGCCTCCTTGGCGCGGGTGTGAAGGAAGAAAACATGGCCGTTGATGACAGGGGGATTCTGAGGAATCCCGTTTTCCTTGGATCTACGGCCCTGATCAATACCCGGCCCATGCGAACTCATTACTGGTCGGGTCTCGGCACCCTTATCAAGAATTACATCATGTTTACGCCCCGGCCTTCCGATTACCACGGGAACGCCTGTGAGACCTTGGGCGCCATCTGGCGCCTTCCCCAGGTGGCGAACAAGACCCGACTCAATGTCCTGGTCATGCTGACACCGCAATTCCACGGGGTGGGACCCCACAGCTTCAGCCGGACATACACCTGGCCTTACTGCGGCCTCATCGTGAGCACCGATCCTGTGGCGGCCGACACAACAGGGGCCCGAATCATCCAGGCCAAGCGCGATCTCTACTTCAGGGGAAAAAGACCGATCAGTCCACCTCCCCACCACATCGGCGCAGCCGATGTCCGCTTCGGGCTGGGCAACAGCCGTCCTGACCGAATCCGCCTTATCAAGCTCGGCTGGGAGGGAGACATCCTGATCTGAAGAAGAAGGGAGAAGGGAAAACCTGACCACGAAA
>JAZDGZ010000728.1:0-2621 GCA_043806375.1 Pseudomonadota bacterium
TTATGGCCTTTTTCGAAGACACGCTGGGTTATCTGCATTGCGCTGAGATCCAGGAACACGTCATATTCGGCCGTAATATGGATCCGGGGGCCAGTGAAGAAAAGATGGAGGCCTTTGCCAAGGCGAAGGGTTTTGAAAGGTGCGGTCTGGCACCCGGGGTAGGTGCCAGGCTCGCTGCTGAATTTATTATCGATGGTATGAAGTGATTAAGTCAGGCTTGGTGTCCCTTACGGGGGTTGAGGAGCCCCCACGCTTTATCAACTTTTTTCAAAGGAGGTTCTCAACATGTCGGGGGAATTGACAAAATTACTATCGGAGTTGAAGGAACCGGAGGCCCTAAAGTTCGTTGAGAAGGCCCTCAAAGAAGGGGCTGATCCATTGGCTCTTTTGGGAGAGGCGAAGGAAGGGATGAATATCGTGGGCCAAAGATTTGCCAGCGAGGATTACTTCATCCCGGACCTTGTTTTTTCCGGTGAGATTCTGAAGGGTGTCGTCAAGATACTCGAGCCCCATCTCAAGGCAGGGGAAGAGGCTAAACGCCTGGGAAAGGTTATCATCGGCACAGTTGCCGGTGATATCCATGACATTGGAAAAGATCTCGTCGTCTTTATGCTCGATGTCAATGGATTCGAGGTCATCGACCTGGGCATTGACGTCCCGGTCCAGAAATTCGTTGACACGATTAAAGAGACCGGCAGCACGGTGGTCGGACTGAGCGGGTTCCTCACCTTGGCCTTCCAGTCCATGAAGGAGACCATAGGCGCGATCGAGAAAGCCGGACTCCGAGACAACCTGAAAATCATGGTCGGAGGCGGCCAGATTGACGAGCAGGTCAAAAGTTTTACCGGGGCGGATGCTTATGGAAAAGATGCCATGGAGGCCGTCAAATTGGCCAAAGGCTGGACAGGAGGATAAGACCATGGAAAAGAAATGGGAAGCAATGTCAGCAAAAGAAAAGAGGGAGGCCAGATTTGCAACCTGGTCATCGCCGAAAGACCCCGGGGGGAATGACCTTCTATTCCAGAGCCCGGAGGCCGAGGCTACCTATAAGGCGGCCACAACCAGGTTCAAGGACGCGGTGTTGATGGAAAAAACTCCGGATAGGGTGCCGATATTTCCTATTGGTACCTTTATGCAAACACACCTCTATGGCGTGACACCGAAGGAGTCCCTGTATGACTACGCAAAACTGACCTCCACCCATAAAAAATTCATGGAGGATTACAGGCCCGACTACTATGGTTCCCCCGCCTTTGTCGGCTCAGGTAAGATTTATGAGATCCTTGACTACAAACAATACAGGTGGTCCGGTCACGGGGTCTCGGAGCAGTCGGGCTATCAGTGCGTGGAAGGCGAATACATGATGGCGGAAGATTACCCGGCCCTAATAGACGATCCTTCCGATTTCTGGCTGAGGACCTGGATGCCAAGGGTCTTTGGGGCACTGGAACCCTTGAAAAATCTCAGCCCTTTTCCCTTCCTGTGGGAAATTGTGGGGGTCTCAGGGCAAATGATTCCCTTTGGCATACCTCCTGTCCAGGAGGCGCTGAAGGCGCTGATAGAGGCGGGAAATGAGGCGATGGCTTGGATCCAGCAGATTATGGGGTTTGAGATGGAAATCCGGAGTATGGGTTTTCCGACCCTCATTGGCGGCGCAGCCAAGGCGCCCTACGATATCCTTGCCGACACCTTGAGAGGCACACGGGGCATGATGACGGACCTGTACCGACAGCCGGAGATGGTTTTGAAGGCCATGGAAAGGCTCACTCCCCTTTACATAAAACAGGGCGTGGGCATGGCGACCCAGTTCGGGAATCCCATGGTGTTTATTCCCTTGCACAAGGGGGCGGACGGGTTCATGTCCGATGAGCAGTTCAAGACTTTCTACTGGCCCACCCTCAAAGCGCTGATCCTCGGGCTGGCAAACGAAGGGTGTATGCCCTTCCTGTTTTGCGAGGGAAGTTACAACAAGAGGCTTGAGTATCTACAGGAACTTCCCAAAGGCTCTTGTTTTTGGATATTTGATCGGACGGACATGGCCAGGGCAAAGGAGATTGCCGGGAAGACTCTTTGTATCGGCGGGAACGTTCCCTCCGGACTACTCCTCACCGGCACTGCTGAGCAAGTGAAAGATTACTGCAAGAACCTAATCGATGTGGCCGGGAAGGGCGGCGGCTTTATCATGGCCACCGGCACGGGTATGGATGAAGGAAAGGCAGACACCCTGCATGCCATGATCGATTTCACCAGAGAGTATGGTGTGTACAAGAAGTGACCCGGGAACTGAAAGCCACCCCCCGACCACCCTGTGGGAGGGGATAAACCCCTCCCCTACGTATAGCCGCAGCGCGTAGGGGCGGGCTTTACGCCCGCCCATGGAAAGGGGAGGGGGAAGTTGGCGGATAGGGTTGAGCAATTGATGTTACAACACACTATGCCCTTGCTTGAGAAAAACATGAAGGTCCATGAATCCCCTCATCAATTGGAAGGAGCGTTGTCATGAAAATCAAGGCAGCCGTTTGCAGGGCATATCAGCAACCACTAAGCATTGAAGAAGTCGAACTGGCCCCGCCGAAGGCGCATGAGGTTTTGGTCAAGACGGCCTATACCGGGTTTTGTCA
>JAZDGZ010000729.1:0-3174 GCA_043806375.1 Pseudomonadota bacterium
GATTTACACGGTCAGCGCCCTCAACGAGGAGATCAAGGAACGCCTTGAGTCCAGTTTTGAATTTGTCTGGGTGGAAGGGGAGATCTCCAATTTCAGGATACCCTCTTCGGGACACTATTACATGGTCCTCAAGGACGAAAAGGCCCAGGTCAGGGCGATCATGTTTCGTCCCCAGGCGCGGTATCTGAGATTCGTCCCCGAGGACGGGATGAAGGTCATCGTTCAGGGCCGGGTGACGGTCTATGAGCCGAGAGGCGAATACCAGATCATCCTCGATTACCTGGAACCCCTGGGTGTGGGGGCACTGGCCCTTGCCTTTGAACAGCTCAAGCAGAAACTGGCCGCCCAGGGGATCTTTGACCAGGCGATAAAAAGGGCTTTGCCCTTCCTGCCCCAAAGGGTGGCGGTCATCACCTCGCCGACGGGCGCTGCGATCAGGGATTTCCTGAAAATCATCAAGCGTCGTTTTTCCAACATCGAGATCATCATCGTGCCGGTCAAAGTCCAGGGTGACGAAGCGGCCGGGGAGATGGTGGATGCCCTCGGTCTGGTGAATCGGGAACTCGACGTGGATGTGATTGTCCTTACCCGGGGAGGGGGGTCCCTGGAGGATCTCTGGGCCTTCAATCAGGAAGAACTCGCCTTTGCCATCCGTGCCTCCCGCATCCCCGTGGTCTCGGCCGTGGGCCATGAGATCGACTGGACCATCTGCGACATGGCGGCCGATCTGAGGGCGCCCACCCCATCGGCGGCAGCTGAACTGCTCGTGGTGGAAAAGGAATCCCTGAAGGATCGTCTCGTACAGGCCGAGGCCAGAATCCGCTCCTCCCTGAGGACCTATCTGGGCAATCTCAATCAGCGGTTGCTTCTCATGTCAAAGGGCCTTCGTGACCCGAGGAGAAGGCTGGCCGATTCCTGGTTGCGCCTGGATGATCTGAACCATCGGCTTCTCGGGTCGGTTGATCTTACGATCAGGGTGAGAAAGAGAGAACTGGGCACAGAGGTGCGTTCCCTCATGCTCCATTCCCCGCTCAACAGGATAGCCGGCCTTCGCCAGAAGATGGACTTCCAGAGACGCTCTTTGGGCTTCCTGGCGGCGAGGAGGGTCAAGGACCATCGGATGGCCCTTTCTCTCCTGCAGGAGAGGGTCAAAGACATGAACCCCCTTTCCATCCTGAAGAGGGGGTATGCCGTTGCGCGCAAATTGCCGGAGAAATGGATCTTGAGATCGGCCTCCCAGGTGAAGGAAGGGGACCGGGTGAACCTGCGCCTTGCCGAAGGGGGGCTCGAATGCCGGGTCGAAAAGGTGACCTCAGGTTGATGATGCAGAGAGAAGAGAGAACCTGCCCGAAATTCCGGACCCAATGGAGCCTCCTGTTGAAACTCCTCGCCTTTTTTTTTGTTCTTATGGGATGTCGGGGCCTCACAGGGATTTCAGAGGCCCAGGGGCTTTCCAAGGGGGATATCCACCTCTCCGCCACGACGATCGCGCAGGGGGAACTGGGTCTGGTCAGCGTCGAGGTTAAGGAAGGGGAGACCCCGCGAGTCTGGTGGCAGGATCACGAGGTCATCATGATCTCGAACGGGCCGGAGAGGCGATGGCAGGGCTTTCTCGGTGTTGATTTGAATAGCGCACCCGGAAGCTATCCCCTCCTCGTAAAGGCCTTTCCCGAGGGCCGTGAAGAAGCGGTCATGATCGATGTCGTCAAAAAGGATCGTGGGGTCCGGCGACTGACCCTACCGAAAGGCATGGTCGATTTGGACGCCAAGGGCCTTGAGAGGGTTAGAACGGAATCCAAGATCTTGAAAGAGGCCTTGGATGCCCCCGTCTCGATCCCGCTGTGGAGGGGTCCTTTTCTCCGGCCCATTGAGGGCGAGATTGTGGGTCCCTTCGGCCGAAGGAGTATCATCAACGATCAACCCAGGTCGCCCCATTCGGGCGTGGACCTGAAGGCCCGGGAGGGGACCCCTGTGAAGGCCATGAACCACGGAAGGGTTGTTCTCACGGTCGACCACTTCTTCAGTGGAAAGTCGGTTGTTATCGATCACGGCGGTGGGATCCTGAGCATGTACTTTCATCTGGACAAGATCATGGTAAAGAATGTCCATGAGGTCACAAAGGGGCAGCCCATCGGTCTCGTCGGCGCCACCGGACGGGCCACGGGCCCCCACCTCCACCTGGGGGTCCGGATCAACGGGGCTCGGGTGGATCCATTGAGTTTAATCGAGATCAGTAGAGGGCTGGAGTGATGGAGTGATGGAGTCATGGAGAGAAACCCAATGGTCCAGCGCTCCGGGACTCCAATTCTCCTGTTGTTAGGGCTCCTTCAGCACGAAAGGAGACGGGTTCTGTTTTTTTGTGATAGGCAGGCAGATTGTTTTGCAGACTAATCCTGATGGCTGCCTAAAAGTCCCATTTTCATGTCATTTCGAGCGAAGCGAGAAATCTTGAAGTGCTAACAAGATGGAAAGAGAAGATTTCTCCCTGCGGTCGAAATGACAGATTCACCCCGCGGGACTTTTTACGAAGCCGTCAATCCTGAACATCACTGGAGTGAAGATGGCGGGAAAAAAATTCGAAGAGGCTATGGAAAGGCTGGAGGAGATCGTCGAAAGCCTCGATAAAGGCGATCTCTCCCTCGATGAATCCCTCAAGATCTTTGAAGAAGGGATGACCTTGGTCAATTTCTGTTCCAAGAAACTGGAGGAGGCGGAGCAGAAGGTGACCATTCTGATCAAAGAGGCCGGGGGAAAGTACGGCCAGCAGGCCTTTGAGGCGGAGGAGAAGGACGAGACCTGACCATGGACCTGAAGGCCTATCTCGAAGAAAAGAGGAGTGTGGTGGAAGCGGCCCTGAAGGGGATTCTTGAGGAGCCCGAAGGACCGGCATCCGATCTCATTCGGGCCATGAACTACAGCCTTCTCGCCGGGGGAAAAAGGTTGAGACCCATCCTGTGTATCGCAGGCGCCGAGGCGGTCGGAGGGGAGGGAAGGGGGGTGCTTGGGGTCGCATGTGCCATGGAACTGATACATACCTATTCCCTGATTCACGACGATCTTCCCGTCATGGACAACGACGATCTGAGGAGAGGGAAACCCACGAATCACAAGGTCTTCGGGGAGGCGGTGGCCCTCCTGGCAGGGGACGGCCTGCTCACAGAGGCCTTTCGCCTC
>JAZDGZ010000730.1:0-2904 GCA_043806375.1 Pseudomonadota bacterium
CATGCCCCCCCCGGACCTATGATGAATCACCCTATCCTTTTCGAGGATGCGCAGCACCTCGTCGACCGTGTAGCTCCGGCCCCAGACCTGAAGCGCCTCCGTGGGACAGATGGGTAGACAAGCCCCGCATTCATTGCACCTCGACCGGTGAATATGAATCTTCGCAGGCCCCTGACGTTCCAGGGCCTGGACCGGACAGGCTTCAATACAGAATTGGCAATCGTCGCATTTTGATTGCTCAAAGATGAGAAAAGGGTCGGTCGACTGCCCTTCCGGATTACTGCACCACCTGCACCTTAACGGGCAGCCCTTGAAATAGAGCGTCGTTCTGATACCCGGTCCGTCATGGGTTGCATTGCGGTCGATCTTCCAGAGGATACCTTTACGACATGAGGGGTTTTTGCGGATATCTTCAGGCGTAATGGGAGGTTCTCCCTATGATCTGGTCCTGCAGTTCTTCAGACAGCTCGACGAAGTAGGCCACGTAACCGGCAACTCTGACCATCAGGCCTCGGTACCTCTCGGGATGCTTCTTCGCTTCCATGAAGACCTCCTTGTCCTGGCAATTGATCTGGACATGGTGGCCGCCGCGGGTGAAGAAATAATCGGTAAGGTTTAACATCTCGTGAATCTTCGCGTCATTTTCGATATTGACGAAGTACAGGTTATGGACGATGCCAAACTGGCGATCATGGTCTAATTTCGTCACCGAATTGATATTGCAGACCGCGCCGTTGACATCCATGCCGTCTGTCGGGCCCAGGTGGTTGGAGAAAGGCTCCCCTGCCTTTCTCCCGTTTGGGGTTGCCCATGTCTTGGCACCTTCGAACATGTTCGACATGGGCCAGGTGGTCGTGGCAAAGTTCCTGTTCCCCAGCGCCGAGACATGGCTTTTGGCCTCAGCGCTGATGAAGTTATAAATATCCTTGGCGATCTGATCCACGGAATCATCATCGTTGCCGTACTTGGGGACCCGGTGGCAAAGGGTGTCCCGAAGGGTTTCATGGCCAATGAAATTGGCATCGACCGCTCGCAACAGCTCCGCCAGGGGGAGCCTCTTCTCATCATAAACCAGCTTCTTGATCGCGGCCAGGCTGTCGGCCAGCGTTGCCAGGCCCCCGGCGACAACAACTCCCGGCCCAACCGCGATCTTCGCTCCGCCCGCATTGGTGGGTAAGCCCCGCTCAATGCAGGCATCCGTCAGAATGCTCTGGAGGAGCAACGGAAAATGCCTCGCAGATACCCACTCCGCCCAGCTTGTGGCCGTATGGCCGTCAAGAATCTGCTGGGCCAACTCCTTCTTCACCCCTTCCATGAAGTTATCAAATGTTTCAAACCTTGTTGGGTCCCCCAGATCGAGCCCCAGCATCTCTCCAGACCCGGGCTGGTCCGGCATACGCTTCCGCCCCCGGAACAACAGGCACTCCAGCGCCATGGGCAAATTCAACATGAAGGAATCGGTGTGGCCGTACTGCTTGGCACCAGGGCCCTCCGGTTCCGAGCAGCCCTGGACCCACCCTATCTTCGCCTCTTCCAGCGTGTAGCCGATGTCCATGAGCTGGGCTTTGATCGTCTCCGTGTTTTCAAACTTCGGGATGCCCAGACCCAGGGCCGTGAGCTCAGCCCCCCTCCTCTTCAGCGCATAGGGGGTCTCCCTCGGGTGGGTGAGGAGGACGATGTCGGGCTGGATCGTCCTTACCGACTCGGCCGCGTCAAGGATGATGTAGGAAAGCTCATTCGTCGCATCTCTCCCTTCCGTATTGACTCCGCCGATACAGATGGTCTGCGTTGGCTTGTAGCCGGGAGAACACCTCGCTCCTGAGGAAGACCAGAACATGACGGTTCCAGTCAGTTTGATAAAGAGCAGCTCAATCAACTCCTGCGCCTGCTCCCGGGTCACGATTTGTTTCTCCCTATCGGTTTGATAGAAGGGATACAGGTACTGGTCGATCCGGCCGACAGTATAGACGGGACCCGTGCCTTCCACATGCATCAGGGCCATGACAAAGCAGACCGCCTGGACTGCTTCGTGGAAGGAGCGTGCTCCGTAATAGGGTACACGGGAGGTCATTTCCGCTATCGCCACCAGCTCCTCTTTCCGTTTGGGGTCCGGCTCCTGGTGAGCGAGTTGAAGGGCTTTCCGGCTGTATTTGGCGGCAAAGCCTCTGATGGCATCGATGAGGATGAGGAGCGCTTCATAGAAATGGCGCCCGCCCATCCGCGCCGTATCGTTCGGATCCACCCGGGTCAGGGCCTCTTTGATCCGGACCTCATAACCCGAAAACCCGTGTCTCAGAATGTCCTCAAAAGGGGGGGTAAAATGATATCCCTGCATGAGCAGCATGGCCCAGCAATCCGCCCAGCCCTTGCCGGAGACCCTGTTGGCGAGGTCCGGGGGGACCGCTTTGAGCCAGTGATCCAGAAGGGTCTTTCCCTGCCAGAAGGGCAGCATCTCCTTGATCTCCGCCACCTGTTCCGGCGTCACATCGAAAGGGTCCCACGGCCTGTTGGCAAGGATGTCAATCTCGTTCCGGAGCCATCCGCTCGCGATCTCAGGAAGAAAGCTGGCATGTCTGATCTTGCAGGTGGGCGAACCGACCAGAAATTCTCCCTCGGCGATGACGGGAGGCATCTCTTCCAGTGTCCTGGCGAAGGCCCTGGCAAAGCGGTATACGGTGGGTTCCCCTTCTGTCTGAGCAAACACCTTTGTATAAGACCGTGCCCTGTGAAGGCAGATCCCGGGACGCCTCCTTGAAAGGAGCAAGCCATTCAGCCTTCGCACCCTTTCCGTGCTTCCTGTCTCGAAGGGCTGCGATCTCGCTATGGCTTCTCTTCTCGATAGCAGGGCCGAATGTTTCTCCTCTTCCATCTGTGACACCCCTCCGTTGCCCCTCAAGGTAACTA
>JAZDGZ010000731.1:0-2488 GCA_043806375.1 Pseudomonadota bacterium
GGAGACCTTGAGGGCCCTGAACAAGTGCAACAAAAATACGGTGATCATTACCAACGTCCAACCCCTTCCCCCCTTTACCGTTTCTGTGGGGCAGGGGGTCTATCCGCCGGTGGATGAAATCCTGGACAAGGTGCAGACCAGGGTGGACAGGGTGGTCGCCCTTCACGCGAACGACCTGGCAGAGGAGGCCGGCAATTCCCTCTCTCTGAACATGGTGATGCTGGGGGCCCTGATCGGCACAGGGACCGTTCCGGTGAACGCAGAGGTCATGAAAGAGACGATTTCCACCTCTACCAAGAAGGCCTTTCTGGATTCCAACCTGAAGGCTTTTGATCTTGGGATGGAGGCGGGCAAAAAACTGGCAGGGAGCTGAGACCTGGACGCTTATGAGGGCGCCTTCCGATTTTTCGGGTAGGTTGGCGGGTACAAGTGGGTCCTAAAACTCAGAACTATAAGATGGCATAGTCCCTGTTGGCGATACTCACTTCCTCTTCGTCTTCGCCTTTCCCAAGAGTTCCAGGATCCGTTCAGGGGTCATGGGAAGGCTCCTGGGGCGGATCCCGACGGCCTTTGCGACCGCATTGGCGATGGCTGCAATGATTGCCGGATGTACTGCTTCTGCCGCCTCCTTTGCGCCGTAGGGCCCGTTTGGATCATTGCTTTCGATGAGCAAAGAAGCTATCTCAGGCATATCAGGCGCAGTGGGAAGGCCATAATCAGCAAAACTTGAATTCATCACCTGCCCCCGGTCCATTGAGAGGCCCTCAAGCAGGGCTTGGCCTAAGGCAAATCCGGCTGAACCGTCGATCTGACCTTCCACGGAGACCGGGTTTATGGCAAATCCGCAGTCCTGCGCCGCCGTGATCTTCAATACCCTCACCTCTCCGGTCTCTTCATCCACCTCGACCTCTGCAACGGCTGTTCCAAAGGTATAGGCCCCCGTCATCTGCCCTTCCTGATAGTTTTTTTTCAGCCAATCTCTCTTATATTCTATATTCGGGCGGAAGTGCCCTGATCCGAACACGGGCTTTCCCCTGTGGTATGACATGATGATCAGCTTCTTGATGGGGATATTTTTTGTGGGGCTTCCCTTGACGAAGGCCTTCTTCTCACGAAGGTCGATATCGAGGACGTTTGCCTCAAGTGCCTCAGCCGCCAATTCAATCAGTTGCCTGCGGGCTTCCGAGGCTGCGGCCCTTACGGCATTGGCAGAGACGAATGTGGTGCACATGCTGTAGCTTCCCGGGTCGAGGGGCGTGAGTTCGGTATCAGCGGAGACCAGGCTGATGTCTTCCATCCCGAGGCCTAATTCCTCAGCCGCTATCTGAACCATGATGCTGTCGTTTCCCTGGCCGTTATCTGTTGCTCCGGTAAAGAGTGTGGCTTCCCCTTCCTCGTTGAATTTCACATAGGCCGTGGAGCCCGAACGAAATCCCATGTTGAATCCGCAGATCATGGTACCGCAACCTATCCCTATCCCTTTGTTTTGTGATCGGCTATTCCATTTTTCTTTGAATCGGGCAGCCTGCGAAGCCTCGAGCAATGACTCCTTGAGGCCGCAACTCGTGATGCAAGATCCGCTGTTAAGTCTTTCCCCTTCCCCCACGATGTTTTTCAGGCGTATCTCCAGGGGATCGAGACCAACCCTTTCGGCCACCATGTCAACCATCGACTCCATGGCAAAGAAGAACTGCTGGACGCCGTGTCCCTTCATGGCTCCTCGAATAGGATTGTTGGTATAGGCTCGAACGGCTGAATAGGTCACGTTGGGGATCCTGTAGATGGAGTCGAGCATCGAATAGGGGCCGGACATGGCAATCGGGCCTGTGCTGTGATAGGCCCCTCCGTCGGCCACGATTTCCAGCTTCACGGCCATAAACTCTCCGGCCCTGTTGGACCCCAGTTTGATAAGAATGTCCCAGGGATGCTTCAACCGGGTCGTCGAGAAATTTTCCTCCCGGCTATAGCTGATCTGCACAGGCCTTTCACATTTCATAGAAAGAAGGGCGGCACAGAAATCAGCGGGGGATACCTCTGATCTTCCTCCAAAGGCGCCGCCGATGTAGGACTTCAGGACCCGTATATGTCCAAGAGGCATCTTAAGCGTATTGGATAGCCCCTTCTGTTTGGTAAAGGGGCTCTGATGGGGCATCCACATCATAAGTTTCTTTGAAAAAGGATCGTACGAGGCCAGAGAGGCATAGGGCTCCATTTGACAATGGGCAAGGCCCGCGGCTTCAAAACGCTCTTCCAGCACGCAATAGGATTCGCTGAAACCCTTTTCGATGTCTCCATGCTCAACCAGAACCTCGGCACTCCTGTTATTGGGCGCATGATCATGTATGATAGGGGCACCTTCTTTTAAGGCCTCAAAGGGGTCAAAGACAGGGGTGAGCGGCTCGTAGTCCACTCTAATGAGGTCCAAGGCTTCGAGGGCCGTTTCCTCGTCAACGGCTGCAACGGCGGCGACCTCCTCACCGATGTATCT
>JAZDGZ010000732.1:0-4531 GCA_043806375.1 Pseudomonadota bacterium
GGAAAGGGTATCAAGAAGGTCGTTTTTGACAAAAACGGGTTTTTGTACCATGGTCGAATTAGGACCCTCGCAGAGGCTGCGCGGGAAAACGGTCTGGAGTTTTGACTTTTGTCGGTTCATGGATTAGCAGCAATACGCATCTATACCAAGGGGGATGTCATTGTTCAAACAACAGGATGAAGTACAGCTTGTAGAAAAAGTGGTTCATATCAATCGGGTCGCCAAGGTCGTTAAAGGTGGCCGACGATTCAGCTTTAGCGCCATTGTCGTCGTGGGAGATGGAAAAGGCATGGTCGGTGGAGGTCTTGGAAAGGCGAATGAAGTCCCAGAGGCGATAAGAAAGGGCGTCGAGAAAGCAAGAAAAGATATGAAACATGTCCCCATTGTCAATGATACAATACCCCATGAGATCATTGGGAAATGGGGTGCCGGGAGTGTTTTGCTCAAACCGGCGGGCGCCGGAACCGGCGTCATTGCTGGCGGCGCGGTGAGGGCGGTCTTGGAGGCTGTGGGCGTGCAGAATATATTGACCAAGTGTTTGGGTTCTCACAACCCGCATAATCTGGTAAGGGCCACTCTTAAGGGGTTGAAGTCGCTGCGCCATCCTGAAGAAATCGCCCGGCGCAGGGGCAAAACCGTTGAAGAACTTAGACAATAAATCATTTTGTAGGTTCCTGAAGGGTATTCATTATGGCTGAGACAGTCAAAGTGAGACTTGTGAAGAGCGGCATTGGAAAGGACAAGAGGATTCGACAGACATTGAGGGGTCTTGGCCTGACCAAAATGAACAAGACAGTCATTCTCAAGAATACTCCTGCCATACGGGGAATGATCAATAAAGTCTCCTATATGGTGAAGGTGGAACCATCGTCTTAGGGGAATTAAAATGAGAATCCATGATCTTTCGCCTGCGAAGGGTTCGAGAAAAAACAGGAAAAGGGTTGGAAGGGGTCCAGGTTCCGGCCATGGGAAGACATCCTGCAGGGGACACAAGGGAACGAAAGCCCGCTCAGGGGGAAGCATATCCCCGGGCTTCGAGGGCGGCCAAATGCCGCTTCAAAGACGGCTTCCCAAGCGAGGGTTTACCAATATTTTCAAGAAAGATTATGCCCTTGTCAATGTGAGGGATCTGAACCGTTTTTCTTCGAATGCTACCCTCGACGTTGAGGCGTTAAAAAATGCTGGGCTGGTAAAGAAAGTGGGAGACGGGGTTAAGCTGCTTGGAAAAGGAGAGATATCCCATCCCCTGGTGCTCAGGGTCAATAAAGTCAGTAAGGCAGCCAAAGAGAAGATAGAGGCGGCGGGTGGCAAGGTGGAGGTCGTATGATGTCGATGAGTCAAGGCGACTTGTGCAAAAATCAGCTGCAAAATTCAACCGCTTCCTGATTCGCCAAAAGCGAGAGGACCTAACTAAGGCATAATATGATCGGTGGCTTTCAAAATATACCCAAGATCCCAGAGCTAAAGAAGAGAGTCCTTTTTACCCTCTTTTTACTGGCCGTTTATCGTCTGGGGTGCCATATCCCCACACCCGGAATAGATGGGGCGGCTCTTTCCGCGTTTTTTAGTGAAAGACAGGGCACGCTCTTCGGGCTGTTTGATATGTTTTCTGGCGGGGCGCTAAGTAGTATGTCCGTGATGGCCCTTGGTATCATGCCCTATATCAGCGCGTCCATTATCTTGGAGCTACTGACGGTCGTCATACCCCACCTTGAGAAGCTCAAGAAAGAGGGTGAGCAAGGGCGGAAAAAAATCACGCAGTATACGCGTTACGGTACGGTCCTCTTAAGTATGATACAGGGACTGGGCATAGCCATTGGCCTTGAGAGGATGAGTGGCCCTGGCGGGACGATGATCGTTCCGATCGGAGGGTGGGGGTTCAGGTTTCTCGCGGTAGTCACCCTGACGGCTGGTACTGCCTTTTTGATGTGGCTGGGTGAACAGATCACAGAGAGGGGTATCGGTAACGGCATATCGCTGATCATTTTTGCCGGCATCGTGGCTGGGTTTCCCGTAGCCGTAATCAACACCTTCAGGCTGATGGGGACTGGTGAAATCACTCCGTTTTTCATGGCCTTGGTTGTCGCTATGATGATCGCAGTCGTCGGATTTATCGTTTTTGTGGAAAGGGGACAAAGGAGAATCCCGGTTCAATACGCAAAAAGGATTGTGGGACGCAAGATGTATGGGGGACAAAGCACACATCTTCCCCTTAAGGTGAACACGGCGGGCGTGATTCCTCCCATATTTGCCTCTTCGATCATCATGTTTCCTGCAACCATCGCTAATTTTCTGAATGTAAAAGAGATGCCATGGATCCAGACCATCGTCAATTTCTTGTCGCCGGGCCACGTGGTATACAGTTTGATATTTGTAATGTTCATTATCTTTTTCTGTTATTTCTATACGGCCGTTCACTTTAATCCCGTCGATGTCGCTGATAATATGAAAAAATACGGGGGTTTTATCCCCGGGCTACGACCGGGCAAGAACACAGCCGAATATATCGATAGGGTTCTAACAAGGATAACCTTCACGGGGGCGATCTATGTGTCCGCCGTCTGCATTCTGCCGCAGATTCTTATCTATCAGTTGAATGTGCCCTTCTATTTCGGCGGAACTGCACTATTGATCGTGGTTGGGGTGGCAATGGATACCTCCAATCAGATTGAATCCCATATGTTGACAAGGCACTATGAAGGGTTCATGCGGAAGGGATTGGGGAAGGCACGTTAGAGTGGATAATCTTCTCTAAAGAACTTTAGGGACTGGGAAAAAGAAGGGTACTGTGGCGAAGGAAGAGGTCATAGCAGTTGAAGGGACGGTCGTCGAAACGCTCCCCAATGCCACGTTCAGGGTTGAATTGCAGAACGGACACCGGGTGCTGGCCCATATTTCCGGCAAGATGAGGATGCATTTTATTAAAATACTTCCTGGGGATAAAGTCTCGGTTGAGTTATCCCCTTATGATTTGAATAGGGGTAGAATCATATATCGTGGGAAGTGAAATTCCCCACATGCACAGATCGGGATACTTTAGTCATGAAAGTTAGGTCTTCTGTCAAGAGAATTTGCAACAAATGCAAGGTTATAAAGCGTAAGGGAATCATTCGGGTCATCTGTGTCAACCCTCGCCATAAGCAAAGGCAGGGATGATCGGCAGGATCTGGGGCAGTGACGTTGGGATGTGGGGCGAAGTGCAGAGAAAAGAAAAGACCTTTATTCCCAATCTTACCCTTCAGAGTGATGACCACGCGGGTGGGAAGAAATGATGCAATCAATTCCAGAAGCTGGTGTTGGTTGCTCGTGAATGGTTTGTGGTAGGCGGATTTCGAGGTCCGCTTCGATTTTAGCACCCTATTAAAAAAGGAGTTTGGTGTTGGCCAGAATAGCAGGGGTTGACTTACCGAAGGCAAAACGAATTGAAATCGCTTTAACCTACATCTATGGCATAGGTAGAAGTGCTTCACAAAAGATATTGACCGAGGCCGGAGTGGACTGGAATACCAAATCGGATCAACTCACGGAAGGCCAGATCACCAGTATCAGAAAGATCCTTGATGAAAAGCACAAGGTTGAAGGGGATCTCAGGCGTGACATTTCTATGAACATTAAGAGGCTCATGGACTTGGGGGCCTATCGCGGCTTGAGACACAGGAAGGGTTTGCCTGTCAGAGGCCAAAGAACAAGCACCAATGCGCGGACCAGAAAAGGACCCCGCAGGGCTATCATGGGCAAGAAGAAAAAATAGCAGCTAAGGATAGAACATGGTGAAACGAGCAAAAAAGGGAGCTAGGGTCAAGAAAGAAAAGAGGAGCGTTCCAGCGGGTATTATTCATATCCAATCGACGTTCAACAATACTGTCATTACCATTACCGATCATGACGGGAACGTTATTGCCTCATCAAGTGCCGGCAGACAAGGGTTTAAAGGGTCGAGAAAGAGCACCCCTTTTGCTGCTCAAATGGCGGCTCAAGACGCTCTCAAGCAGGCGATGGAGCAGGGAATGAAAACAGCGGAAGTGAGAGTTAAAGGCCCTGGGGTGGGTAGGGAAGCAGCCATTAGGGCTCTTCAGGTCGAAGGTTTCAGTGTTAGCCTAATTAGGGATGTGACGCCCATCCCACACAACGGGTGTCGCCCTCCAAAGAGGCGGAGGGTCTAACCCGGTTTCGTGAGATTCGGCATCCTGACGAATCCGACATACAGTTGGGCAAAGTAATATTTAAGGACAAGAGGAGGATCTGTATTGGCCAGAGATACTGGTGCTTCATGTAGATTGTGCCGGCGAGAGAACCTTAAGCTGTTTCTCAAGGGCGACCGTTGTTATGGAGAGAAGTGTGGTTTTGAGAGGAGACCCTATCCGCCGGGTCAACACGGTCAACGACGGAGCGGAAAATTTTCTGATTACCAATTGCAGCTGAGAGAGAAGCAGAAAGTAAAGAGAATTTACGGTCTCTTGGAAAGGCAATTTCGGAAAATATATGACAGCGCTGAGAAGCAAAAAGGAATTACAGGGACGAACCTGCTACT
>JAZDGZ010000733.1:0-3652 GCA_043806375.1 Pseudomonadota bacterium
GTCAAGTCGCGTTTGGCTTCCGCGAATGCACCTTCTTCCAGTTCAATTCTCTCCCGGATAACTCTGGTGAGCCATTCCTCAACTCCAGAAGCACGATGAACTTGTGCCAAGAAGGCAGCCCTTGCTGCGAGGTCAGCGGGGATTGAGATAGTGCCTGGTTCGCCACGTCGGACTTGAACGGGCGCTTCCCAGGCGGAATCATTTCCCGCTTGAGCCACCACGAGGTTGTCCATCTCCTCTTCCGTCATTTTTCTGCCTTTAGAAGTGGGATTATCCCCATAAATACCCTCCGGCAAAGAAGGTTGAGCCTCCTGAATCGCCACCAGATCTTTCTCAAAGGCTTCCAGATCATCACCCATTCTGGGCAGGGCATTGAGAATTTCCTTGAGTTCCTTCAGCGGTCTTACGGCTTTTTTCTCCCTGACCGGCCCTATGGAGGCGACCGGTTTGCCGCCTCGTTTAATGATGAATGACTCGCCGCTGAATTTGATCCTGTTCAGAAGCTCGGAAAAATCTCTCGTCGCTTCCGTTGCGGTGACAGTCTTCTCCATTTCGGTATCCTCCCATGAAATATGATAATCGTATTATTGGATTATCTGAGGATGGTTGTCAAGGATAAGGATAGATGGTTTATCAGGGCTGGCTTGGGGGCAAGCGATTTCGCCGAGGATTTTCCCTTGCATGAAATGGATTTTCTCTCTATCTTCAACGCCAACAGGCGTCCATAGGGTCATGGGCGCCATATTTCTTGGGATCGAGACTTCACGGAGAAATGAAAAAGGGATCGAAGAAGGGCAGCAGGAAACGAAATAGGACCTCGAAATCATCGGATCAAAAGGACCGTCAGGGGAATCCCGTTTCCCTGGCAGACTTTGCCAGGATAGAGTTCTATCGCCACGCCATGGCCGTGCTCCCGGAACCGAAGGAAAGACATCCGGGGGTCGTTTTTTTCGTAGAATCCGACGATCACATCTCTGCCCAGCGATTTTGCACCTGTCCGGTTTCCAAGAAGCGGACCTGCCCCCATCTCCTCAAGTCATCGGAGGTTATCAGGGCCGTTCGGAAAAAGGGCGGTTTGAAGGCCATGGAGGAGAATTTCAAGGCCAGCCTCTGGTACCGCATGGCCGCCGTTTTCGGGGAGGATACCGGACAGCCTTCCGCCTCATCCATCATCCTGAAACAGGTTGCCTCCAAAGGGACAAACCTTTTGAAGGTCTTTGATAAAGGGGGCGGGGAGATACTCACCTACCTCTCCAGCGGCCCGGACCTTGGCCGTTTTTTGGACCGCTTTCATACGGATCATGGGGAAACGTCGGACCGGGGGAGGGGCCATGTCTTGAACACACTTGGATTGCTGACCCTCTCTGATAATGAACGCCTCATGAATGGCCGGGGATTCAAGACCCGGAGGCAGGCCTTTGAGGAAGGCTTCTGGTACCGGGCGGCATATCATGGTTTTCGGGAGTTCGGATCCGACGGATTGACGGTGAGACCGGCCATTGAAGAAGCCTCTGGATTATTCGGCCTTACCTTTAACGATGCAAAGGGGGAGCCGCTCCTGCGCATGGTTGTCCCTCGCTCTAGGGTGAAGGCCCTGCTTTCAAGGTCAGCGGAACTTCTTCCTAACCAACATGATCTCGCCATCCATCCCATCCCCCTCCAATCCATTTTCAGGATCTCGGCGAATACGGAGATGGATCTGGAGGTCCGCCCCTTGGTCAAGCTCATTCAGGAGAACGGGGAAGAGGCGTTTTTCGCGAAAGAGGATCTGGAGCGATTCCAATACGGGGACCTTGTCTATATCAAAGAACTGGGCATCCTGGCGGAAACTGAAAAACCCGACAGCAAGAGAAAATTCGTATCTCCGAAAAAAATGGTGCTCAAGAGATCTCAGGTTCCTCATTTTCTCGATGAATTCGGGGAGGAAATCCATCAGGGCAAACACCTTGTCGATCCAGGCATGGAGGGGCTCCGCATCTACAGGAGTCCCGATCGCGTGGAGATCAGCCCGGAGGCCATACATCGGGACTGGTGCTGGCTTTCCGTTACATACGGTTTCGGGGACAGCGTGGTTTCACTGGCGGACATCGTCCGGGCCAGAGTAGCGGGAGAGCGATTTTTGGGGATCAAAGAGGGATGGATCGACTGCCAGACGTCCAACATGTCGGTCTTAGACGGGGCGGTCGCTTCATCTGATGATCAGGGGTCCTCGGATGAAGAGGGAAGGGTCAGGCTTTCCCGGATGGATCTGTTCCGCCTGATGGCGACCAGTGAGAAACCGTTCAATGTGGTGGGGGACGGTGATCGGGCCGTGCTGCTCAAAAAGATCCTTGCGCTGAGGCCTCTTGACCCTATGCCGGCCCTCACAGGTATGGCCACCCCTTTGTGGGCCTACCAGAAGGTGGGGGTGGATTGGATCCGATTCCTTTTTGAAAACGGCTTCGGCGGGCTCCTGTGCGATGAGATGGGACTCGGGAAAACACACCAGACCATGGCGTTTATGCTATATCTCAGGGAGGTTGTAGGAACCAGGGGTCCCTTCCTCGTGATCTGTCCCACTACGGTCCTGAGTCACTGGAGCAACAGGATCCGCGCCCATGCGCCCGGTCTCAGGGCCGTCATCTACCAGGGGGGTCAACGGGATCTGCAATGCGCCCTGACAGGTAATGACGTGCTCCTGACTTCCTACGGTCTTGTCCGAAGAGACATTGAGGAACTGAAATCCGTTCCGTTCTCATTGGTGGTTTTTGATGAAATACAGAATATCAAGAATCCTGAAACGCTTGGCTACAGGGCGGCCCGCGAGATCCGGGCGGAGATGAAGCTGGGCCTGACCGGAACGCCCATTGAAAATACCCTGCACGAGTTGAAGGCCCTGGTGGACATGGTGGTTCCCGGCTATATGGGAACGGACGCCGAGTTCGAGAGAAGGTACGTGATGCCCATTGAAGGCAACAGGGAAAGCCCGATACGGAAAGAGTTGACCCGATTGATATCGCCATTCTGCCTGCGGCGTCTGAAAAAAAGCGTTTTAGATGACTTGCCCGACAAGATGGAGGACATCCGTACCTGTCTTCTCTCGGAAGAGCAGGTGAAACTCTACCGGGATGCGGTCTCGCAACGGGGAAGGGCGCTTGTGGAGGTCCTCAGGAGGGAAGAGGATGAGGTCCCCTATATGCATATCTTTGCCATCCTCTCCCTCCTCAAGCAGATATGCGACCATCCTGCCCTCGTTGAAGGGAACCCCGAAGCCTTCGAAAAACATGAATCGGGCAAATGGGAGCTCTTTAAAGAGATCCTTTCAGAGAGCCTGGACAGCGGCCAGAAGGTGGTGGTTTACAGCCAATACCTGGGGATGATCAGCATCATGGAACATTATCTCCGGGAGCAGCAGGTCGGGTTTGTGACCCTCACCGGGAGGAGTCGCGATCGGGGCAAGATCATTGAGAGGTTTCAGGAGGATCCCCTATGTCGGGTCTACGTGGGAAGCCTCAAGGCGGGCGGCACGGGCATTGATTTGGTTGCCGCCTCCGTGGTGATCCATTATGATCGGTGGTGGAATGCGGCCAGGGAAGATCAGGCCACGGACAGGGTGCACAGGATCGGCCAGAAACGGGGCGTTCACGTCTTTAAACTGGTTACGGAGGGGACG
>JAZDGZ010000734.1:0-10696 GCA_043806375.1 Pseudomonadota bacterium
GTCCCGATGGGCATAGGCAATAGTACCACCGGTTTTTGGTCGCTCCACGCCCGTCCCGCTGAGGCGTCTTCCGCAAAGGGCGTTGAAGATCGTGCTCTTTCCTGTGCCGGTCCCCCCCAAAAAAACTACCCACAGGCAAGGCATGCGTCGGCTGTAGGAAAAAATCGCCAGATGTTTGGTGATGTATCCCGCCAGGTTTTCAATCTCTTCGGCGCCGGGTGTGAGACCAGGATACCTCACGGTCGCCTCAGAAAACCGACCGACGGATAGAGGATCCATTGCTTCCCGGGAATCGTCTCTCATGCCTGTATCTTCGGTTTTCATACCTGCGTGTCAGGTGAAGGGCAGGCGTCCGGGCCGGCATGCCTCAAGGCGAGAGGCTTGCCTTCGGATCCGGCGCCCGGTTTATGAGCCGTCAAAGGGCGATCGATTTGGCCTGTTATGGTTGAGATCATAGGTGTCCTGTTAGAGGTAACCGCAGTATAGGGTATAGGGGTTGGTGTGTCAAAATCAAAAGGAAGGTTCTGATCCACCATCAAGGCATCATCTGCGGCGTTGCCTTCCAGCCAGAGGCTGGCAAGCGTTCGCTCCTCCCCCGGCTTCCGCCGGGGCAGGCTCGCGGCGTATTGGCTCATACGCCTCAGTCGTCGCTCCTCGGCGCCCCCGCAAGCGGGATTTCGCAAGCTCAACTTGCAGACTCTGACGCCTTGCCGATGATCAGGAATGGTCGCAAACTTGCCGATCTTACGGATGGTTCAAGAATTAGGCGGCGGATTTGGGAGTGTTTGGTTGACATCGATGGGCCGACTTGTTACTAACCAATAAGTCCTATGACCAATTCAATCATTGCTCCATTTCAAAGAGCTAAAATGTTACCAAAGAGCAAGCGGCATTGAGGCCCCGTCAAGCCCATGGAAAATCAGGGAAAAATCATTGAGTACATCGATCAGGGAAGTTTTGCATGTGCCCTTTGCCTTCAGGACGACGGGAACAGGCTTCATCTCCTGACCCTTTCCAACCGTGAAGTCAACCTTTCGCCGAAAAGGGCCGTCTTTGCCTCAAGTTCTTTGATAAGTACACGCAGCTCCAGGGAAGAACTCCTGGGCAAGCTGAAAGAGAGAGAAGACACACGAAGGAGACTACAGGAAAAGATACAGGTCAAAGAGCTCTGGGAACTGGTGAGAGATGAGGAGGAGAGCTTTGAGTATGAATACCTTGCCCAGCTTTGTTTCGGAGAGACGGTAACGGACGACCATGTCTCTGCGCTGGTGAGAGCCCTTTTTGAGGATAAGTTTCATTTCAAAATGAAGGATGGGCGATTCTTTCCTCATACTGAAGAGAGGGTTGAGCAAATCCTAAGAGAGCTGGAAGAGGAGACTCTTCGAGAGGAAAGACTCAGTCTGGGGAGCGCCTGGCTCAAAAAGGCTGTTGAAGGTAAACCGGTCCAAGACCCACCTTGTAAGGAGTATATTCTGCAACAGATTATCGACTTGGCAATCTATGGAAAAGATGTCCCGAACTTTGATTTTGGGAAGGAACTGCTTATCAGGGCAGGAATAAACGATATTGGGGAGGCGAGAAAGATACTCATCGAACTGGGGATCTGGGCGGAGGACGAAAACCTCGATCTCATTCGATTCAATATCAAGACCTCCTTCAGTGAACAGGAGTTGGAGGAATCCGCCCGACTGGCCAGGCTTGAGATAGACGGCACAGGGCGCGAGGATTTGAGGAAAATGCCGGTTTTCACGATTGACGGACCCCTGACCAGAGACTTTGATGATGCCATCAGCGTGGAAGTCGAGGGCGATTGCATCCACCTCGGTATTCATATTGCGGATGTCGCAAGCCTTATCCATGTTGACAGCGTGCTTGACAAGGTGGCATCGCAAAGGGGTTCCTCCGTGTATCTGCCCTGCCGACAGATTCCCATGCTGCCCCCCAATCTATCGCAAGATACGCTCAGTTTGAAAGTGGGGTGTGACCGCCCGGCTATCTCCATGTTATCTCGCCTCGATAAGGGAGGGAATCTTCTCGACTTCAGGTTCGTACCCAGCCTTATCAGGGTCGAAAAGCAATTGACCTATGACCAGGTCAATGAGACCTATATGGAGGACGGGTTGCTTCGTGAGATGTATAGGCTGAGCGAGCTTTTGCGCCAGAAAAGAAATGATCGGGGCGCCCTCGTTTTGTCTTTGCCGGAAATCGCCATACAGATTAATCCCGATTCTTCCATTTCATTACAGATGATAGAACAGGAGACCCCTTCACGAATGATGGTAGCGGAGCTCATGATCCTGTATAACTGGATGGTCGCCAGATTTTGCGCTGATAATCGAATTCCGCTCCTCTACAGGGCTCAGGAGGAACCCAGTGAAAAATTATCCATTGATGATGCAGGGTACTATTACTATGTTTTCAAGCAGCGCAGGAAGCTCAACCCGCTCGTCATCGATACGGAAGCAAAGCCTCACGCTGGTTTGGGCGTAGATGCTTACACCAACGCAAGTTCCCCGATTCGTAGATACTTTGATCTCATCGTCCAACGTCAAATCAGAAATTTCCTTCTTAAGGAGGCGCCGGTCTACAATGAAGAGGGGTTGGAAAAGATGAGGATGGACCTGGGCGTGGTATTAAAGGACCTTGAGAGGATGAAGAGAAACCGGACCCGTTACTGGATCCAGAAGTTCCTCCTCCAGCACACGGGAGAAAAGTTCCGGGCCATCGTTCTTGATTCCATGAAGAACAGATATCGAATCCTATTGACCGACCTCCAGCTGGTAGTGGAAATGAAGAGACAAGAAGGTCAGGATTTTTCAGGAGGGCGGGCCATTGTCGTGAAGATCAAGAAATCGGATCCGTGGAATGACCTCCTGAAAGTAGAATATGCCGGGGCCGGCTAGTTCCTCATGTTAAACCAGATCTCACCCAACGTGAGGCCCCCTCTTTCGACCCGCACCGGATAGGGTGAGCGGGAAGCAGAAAAGAGGCCTTTAAGGGTTTTTGCCTCTCCCTCCCGAATCTTATGGCCATTGATGCTCAGGAGGATGTTCCCACTACTATAAAGGTTTGTCTGGATCGCCTCGAGGCATATCTTATCTTCTCCTCTCAAGGGGACAGTGTCACCCGGCCTCAAGAAAAAGTGCTGCTGGTCGTTCACTTTGAGGATCAGATATTGCATTTTGGGGGCATCGAGTTTTACGACGGCCCGACCGAGGAGATCATCGCCCCGGGTGACGACAATTTCATAGGACTGTCCTTTGCCGTCCAAAGAATACCGTTCCAAGAGGGCCGAACCCGTATCGATGACGTAACCTCTGTCCTCGCCCGTATTGTTTCTTTTGTCTCCGACAAATCCCTTGAAGTTGACTGTGATCCCTGATGAGGCCGGCATTATGGGCAGGACGTCCACGATCTTGAGCTCGTCACCGCTCACCAGACGGAGTGTCTCACCTTCTGAAAGCAGAAGCCGGTATCCCTTGGCCTCAATCACAAAGTGGTCAATCTTCGATGGCTTATCCGCCTTTTTCCTCCCTTCGGATCTTTCCGAAATCACCTTCAAAGGGATTTCTGCGAATTCCTGGTTGTCCTTTCTTACGATGAGGGTCGTATCCTTGAAGATGGCAAAATCCTTACGGTAGTCATTTAGTCCGCCATGCCCGAGGATATCAAGACTCAGCCCCCGTTCATAGTTGGCTTCTATGTGGGTCACATTGATGAAATCTCCGGCCTTTAGTTCAAGGGTTTGCTTTTCCCTCAAGACGATAGGGGTCTTGCCGTTAACTGAAATCACCAGATATTTCAGGACAGGAGGGTCCAGCACAAGGCCGGGCGACTCGGGGACGATATCAAATTGTTTCATGAAGGCGTTGATGATCAGATTGTGTTGTTGCACCTTCAGGTCAATGGTGGGCAAGAATTTTGAAGTCTCAATGCCGAAGGCGGGGATGTGGTGTTTGGTCAGGGCATAGTAGGTGGCAGACATGCGCTGTTCACGATGAGGGCTGTCGGCATCACCCGTCCTTGTATTCATGTAGTGAAACTTATGGAGTTCGTTATTGATATGGGGATTGATCTCGTCGAGGATCTTTCTGGCCATTTCACCCAGTTTGATGACCCTGTCGTCGGCGCCCGGCACTTGGAACTCCTCGGCGTCGGCGATAATGGACTGACCAAAGCACGTAGGGTTGCGCCATTTGTTGATGTATTTGGGATAAAAAAATCCCGAACCGTCGTGGAGATTCAGAAGATAGTCGCTCTCACCGATCAGTTTTTTCAAAATGTTTACGATCTTGTCCTCCATGCTGACAAAGGCGTCCTCGTGGGTGAACTTCCTGTTCATGTCCCCGTTAGGACCCCTGTGGTTCAGGATAATGGAGTAGAAATTGGCGCGAGGAACCACAATGAGATTCCCTTTCTCAAGGCTCATGTCCGCATAGAGGTCGGCGGACAAGAACCCTCCAGGTTCATTGCCCTGTATCCCGCCGACGAGCATCAGGGTTTTTCCCGGTCTTTTTCCGTATATCTTGTAAATGTTTAACTCATACGCGGTATTTGGAAAATAGACGAGGTGGTCTTTTTTCGAGAGGGCAAGGGAAGGGAAGAGAAGAAGGAGGACCAAAATCACGCAAGGCCTGAATAGGAGTATATGGTCAAGGGTTCGGGATTCAAGGCTCATTCCTGACCTCGAATTCCTTATCCAAGATGATGGTTCCGGACTGATCGTAGACTAACACCTGGATCATGGAAGGAGCGTCTGACTTGGAAGAGAAGGTGAATTTGCCGAGGATCGGCTTGAACCGTTGGATGAGAAAAAGCTGTCCACGCCTGAAATTTTCGGGAACCCCATTGACCAGCTTTACCTGGGGATAGGTCCATTCCCGCGGAGGAGTGGAGCCCGTGTCCCTGGCAATGATATGGATGTAACCCTCTGCGGCATTCTCCCCGGGCTGCGTGTTGACCAACTTGAAGTTGACCATCATCCTGGATTCTTCTCTATCTATCACCAGATCACTGAGAGCGACGAGATCCGCAGGTTTTGTCCGGTCCTTTTCCGGTTTGGTCACCGTTCCCGGATTCTCGGGGCCAAGATCGGGTGCCCTTCCCTTTGATTTCTCTTCTCTGCCGGCTTGGGCAGGCCGTTTCGCCGGCTCTTCCAGATATTCTATATACTCCTCCAGGAGAGCGATATGCTGCCTCGATCTGAGCAGGGCCTTGTTGTTTTTGACGTTTTCCTTTTCCAGGCGGCTCATGTCGTTTATTTCTTTTAAGTAGGTATACCGGAGGTCAAAATAGCGATTGATCATCAGGAGGGAGAAGGGAATATATAAGAGGAAAAAAAGACCGGCCCATAAGAGAATCCGATTTGATACCTTGAAGGAGCGAACACTGCCCACGCTCCCCATAATCATGATATTGAGGCGCTTCTCGCGGCGGGGTTTCTTTTTTACCGGCGGAACCCGCGGCTCAACGGCCTCCATTCCTCTGTCTTGATCTTCCAAGCCTTGCCCCTTTTGATGAGGAGTAGGTCCTTGTGCCCGACATCCCGATAGTCGTCGGCCTGATACTCCTGTTTAAAGCCGACTTTTGCCATGTGACCGGAGGCCTGTTTGATTTTCAGTCCACTGATCTCAATTTGAACGGACCGATGCTTCTCATTCAATAGGCGCCTATGGTCCTTCCATTCATTTAAGTCCATCCCTCGAGAGTTGAAATCGGGATCATAAAAAGAGATATAGGCCTCGAGATCCTGCTCTTCCCAGGCCTTTTCCCAGATTTTCAAAAAATCTTTTATCCCCTCTAACGGGGAAGGGGGTCGCTTTTTGATTGTTACATGGCCTTTGTCCGGCGCCCTAAAGAACTCCCCAAGGATTTTCCACTCCTTGCTGTTTTGCCTGAGAAAGAGGGACTTCTCCCCTTCGCTGTGAAAGCCCCCGGTGCTGTATTTCTGGTTGAACATAGACAGGACAAGGCCATCGTTTTTGAATAGGCTGATGTTGTCGAGTCCCACGTTGATCCCGCCGTATTTCTTGGCCAGGCGGTGCTTGTATTGCTTCCATTGATGCCAGTCCATGGATGAGGAGCTGAACTGGGAATTGTAAAAGGACATATATTTGTCAATCTCTTTGGCTTCCCAGGCCTGCCGCCAGTCCTCGAGGGTTTTCAGCAAGGCCTCCGCCTCTTCTTCCACTTCCTCCGCATCGGCCATTTCAATTTTCGAGGTGATAATGACCGGTGTATCCCCAATGTCAATAAAGGAGGCCAGTTCTTCAAGGTCCCCGTTTTCAAGGGCGATACAGCCGTTGGTGTCCCTGGGTTTCAATGGCTTGTTGAGACCGTGGAACCAGATGCCGTAGCCGTTTCTGCCTTCCTTCTTGTCCATAGGGTTTGGGTAATCGATAGGGAAGGCCTTTGTCCCGTAAATGGGGGAAAGATTTTTCTTGTCATAAGAACCGGTAAAGAAATATACGCCCTCCGGGGTCCTGCGATCATTCACCTTGTATTTTGGCCCGTCGTTTTCACCTGTGGAGCAGTCGAAGGTCTTGACGGGGCGGGAAAGATCGTCCCGGTGATATACAAAGATCTTCTGGAGGGATTTGTCTACCAGTATGGCATGATCGGCCCCACCTTCCGGCCACCTCAAGATGGAAGCGGGAACAAGACCCTGTTTGCTCAAGCCTTCTTTGGTGGCTTTGGCGGGCTGAGGATACAGGCCTTGGCAAAGCAGAAGGCAAAAAAAGGCCAAGAAAAAGACAGGGGCTTTGGTTCCGCTCAGACTAAACATGCACCGTCTCTCCGTCATGAATCTATCCGAAAACCCTATCAAATATCTCTTCCACGTGTTTAAGATGGTAGTCCAGGCTGAAAACAGCGCCTATCTCCCTTTCGGTCAGGTGCTTTCTCACATCCTGGTCTTCGAGTAAGAGGGACTTGAAATCCTTGCCCGTATCCCAGACCCTGAGGGCATTGCGTTGAACCATCTCATAGGCTTCCTGCCTCCCCAGACCCAGGGAACTCAGCCTGAGAAGCACCTGCTGAGAATAGATGAGTCCCTTGAGCTTGTTAAGGTTTTCCTTCATTCGCTCGGGATAGACCACCAACCCCTTCAGTATTCGGGTGAGCCGATGGATCATGAAGTCAACGAGGATGGTGCTGTCCGGGCCTATGACCCTTTCGACGGAGGAATGGCTGATATCCCTTTCATGCCAGAGGGCCATATTTTCCATGGCAGCCAGGGTGTTTGACCGGACAAGGCGGGCAAGGCCGGTGATGTTCTCAGACCCGATGGGATTTTTTTTGTGGGGCATGGCGGAGGAACCCTTTTGCCCCTTTTCAAAGGCCTCCTCGGCTTCAAGGACCTCGGTTCTCTGGAGGTGGCGAATCTCCACCGCGATCTTTTCCATGGTTCCTGCCAATATGGCCAGGGATGCAAAATACTGGGCATGCCGGTCGCGCTGAAGGATCTGGGTGGATATCTCCGCAGGTTTCAAGCCGAGCCTTCTGCAGGCGTGAGCCTCTACCCCGGGCGATACATTTGCAAAGGTCCCTACGGCACCTGATAGCTTGCCATAGCTGATGACGTCCAAGGCCTCTTTCAGCCTTTGGAGATTTCGCTTCATTTCAGCGTACCACACGGCCAGCTTGAGCCCGAAGGTGATGGGCTCCGCATGTATGCCGTGAGAGCGTCCGATCATAACCGTGTCCTTGTGTTCAATTGCCCTATCCTTGAGAACAATCATAAAGGCCTTAACACCATCGATAATGAGGGTCATGGCCTCCTTGAGCTGCATGGCGAAGCTGGTGTCGAGGATGTCGGAAGACGTGAGCCCAAGGTGAATAAAGCGTGAATCAGGGCCCACGTATTCGGCCACGTTGGTAAGAAAGGCTATGACGTCGTGCTTGGTTTTCTCTTCGATCTCCAGGATTCGGTCGACAGAGAAATTTGCCTTTTTCTGGATATTCTTTAAGGACGCCTTGGGAATCAGGCCCTCTTCGGCCATGCCTTCACAGGCCGCAATTTCCACTTCAAGCCATTTGGCGAAGCGGTTTTCGGGGTCCCAGATGCGCCCCATTTCGGGGCGTGTATAGCGTGGGATCATGTTGAGAATCTCTCTCCGTGAAGGATCATTTTTTATGACTGTAAGGCGGTAAACTAAAAGACTACACGCCAAAAATCAAGGGAAATGATAGCCTTATGAAACCCGTGTTCCGGCTTTGTGGGGGCGGGGTCCTTACGGGCAGAGAAGGCAATGCCCATCAATAGGACCTCGGTGCAGTCGACGAACCGGCTTCGGGTTCTCATGGACTAATTATGGTACAGTTAATATTAATTAACTATAATTAAAAGACATAGGAATGTCAAGATATTTAATAGGTATTAATTTCAGTGCGTTTAAGGAAGGCAGAGGGTTTTTGGGTAAGTTCATGCCAGGAAAGCCTAGTCAGATTTGCTCTTTGAAACCTTTCATCCTTGGATGAGACAATAAAGGAGATCTTGACTGAACCCGGAAAATCTAGTAAGCCCTAGGTTGAGCGGTTCTACGTTCAAGGTTCACGGTTGAAGACACCTAAACAGCGGCAGCCAAAGGTTCTAGCCATCAATGCAACGCCAACGCCGGCGCACTGCGCCTGCCGGGCTTCGGGCGACACGTAGGGCAGCTCACCCTCCGGGGCGTAGGCCCTACGGGCCGGAGGCCGTGGCTGCCGGAGTTCGGGCGGCACAGAGGCCGCCCCTACGAGCTCGTGTTCAGGGACAAGCCATGCGCGGGATAGGCCCAGTTTGACAGCCGCCGCAAAAAGCAGCTCGTAAGAGATCAGGATACCAAGGAGGAATGAGAAAAATGCCGTTTAATCTGAAAGGAAGACATCTCTTGACGCTAAAGGATTACTCCCGCGAGGAGATTGAGTTCCTTCTCACCCTTTCCATCAAATTGAAGCAGGACAAATATGCCGGGATTAGGGTGAAAAATCTGGAAGGGAAAAATATTGCCCTCATCTTTGAAAAGGCCTCTACCAGGACCCGGTGCGCCTTTGTGGTGGCCAGTGTCGATGAAGGGGCCCATCCCGAATATCTCGGGATAGGTGATATTCAGCTAGGCAAGAAGGAAACCGTGAAGGATACGGCCCGGGTCCTCGGACGGATGTTTGACGGGATTCAGTTCAGGGGATTCAAACACGAAACCGTTGAAGAATTGGCCAGGTATGCAGGCGTCCCCGTGTGGAACGGATTGACGGACAAATACCATCCCACCCAGGTCCTCGCAGACCTTATGACGGTGTTGGAATACAAAGGGCGCTTGAAGGGAATCAAATTCGCCTATGCCGGCGACGGCCGGAGCAATGTGGCCAACTCCCTTCTCATCGGAGCCTCGAAGGTGGGCATTGACTTCAGGATCGTCTCTTCAAAGGCTCTTTTTCCTGAAAAAGGGCTGGTCGACGACGCCAAGGCCTTTGCCGCTGAAAGTGGTGGAAAGGTCACGCTCACTGAGGATGTGGCCAAAGGCGTGAAGGGGGCGGACGTCATCTACACCGATGTCTGGGTCTCCATGGGAGAGGAGGCCAAGATGCTGGAGCGGATCAAATTGCTCAAACCCTATCAGGTCAATATGGACATGATCGAGAAAACGGGTAATCCAGAGGTGATCTTCATGCACTGTCTGCCGGCCTTCCATAATACAGATACCGAGGTCTCAAAAAAGTATCCCGACATATGCGAGGTGACCGAGGAGGTTTTTGAGAGCAAACATTCCAAGGCTATTGACCAGGCGGAAAACAGGGTCCATACCATCAAGGCCGTGATGGTGGCTACCCTGGGCAAGTAACGACACCTTGGCCAATGTGGGCCATAGGCCGCAACCTAGCAGGCTGCTGAAAAACGCCCATCTGCTGCGTTACCCTCATTCCTCGTCATTGCGGCGTACTTCTATGTACGCCTCATTCCTCGGAATTTCGGGTGCCTTGCATCTGGACGTTTTTGATCAGCCTGCAAAGCAGGTGTTTTTCAGCAGCCTGCTAGTCACACGATGGGTGGATTCTTTCATATCCTGCTGGTCATCGCCATCGTTGTGGAGCTGGTCCGCGTCATTCAGGGGCGAAAACCGACGTAACCATTTGAACCCTTGCCGAACAAGATCATCAATGAGTCCATCAATTTGAAGTCCACGGTAGCCTACATGGTCACGGGTCCGAAGAAGGGTGCCCTCATGAGGGTTCGGTGCGCTCTATTGCTTGCATTGCTGGTGATTGCTAATCTTCCCGCCGTCGCCTTGGCCCAATCATCATCATGCCCCGGCATTCACGTGAAGATTTTGAATATAAAAAACAGCACTGGAACCGTAGCTTGTGCGCTTTTCGAATCGCCGGTTGGTTTCCCTTTCGAGTTTTTGCGTTACGCAACCAATATCATGGTAATAAAAATTCGAAATGACCAGGCGCGTTGCGATTTTCTATACATCCCGCCGGGAACGTATGCGCTTGCCGTCACTCATGATGAAAATATGAACGGCAAGCTCGACGCTAACTGGTTGGGGATCCCCAACGGAAGGCTATGCCTTCTCAAACGACGCAAAGGCCTTTCTCAGCGCGCCTTCCTTCTCTGCAGCCAGCTTCTTATACGACGGGCAAGACATGGAGTTGACGATCAGCCTGCATTACTGAGGGCTTGAGGAAGAGATATAAGAAAGAGACGGAGAAAAGG
>JAZDGZ010000735.1:0-5754 GCA_043806375.1 Pseudomonadota bacterium
CTTGGGGATCTCCACGGGTTGTAAACCCAGCAGTCTTGCAGAGGCTGCCGCCGCACCCATGGTCCCGAAAATGCCTGTTGCATGCCAACCCGCTTCGTAGGATTCCCGGGAACAGCCTTGAGCGAGCTTGCACTCCACCTCCATTCCCGTGATATAGGCTTCCAGAACCTCTTTGCCCGTTGTGCCCAGATATTCTCCTAAAGCGATGACTGCCGGCAAGACCGGGACGGAAGGGTGCAAGGGAATATGAAGGCCGGCACCGTCATCAAAGTCCAGGGCATGGGCCATGGTCCCATTGTAAAGAGCCGCCCACGTGGGAGAGGTGCGCACATGGGTCCCTAACAAGGTCGACGAGGGTTGTCCTCCCATTTTCTGGACGAAGGAGAGCAGAATATCGAGGCAGGGTTCTCGGAAGGCGGCAATGGACACCCCGAGGCAGTCTATAATCGCCTTCTTTGCTTCCAGAATGACCGGGGGAGGGATATTCTCATACCTCAGATCCGAGACAAAATGACTCACCATGTCTTCTGTCTTCATAAAACCCTCGCCTTATTCCCGTTCCAATTGATTGAAGGGTTTTTGATTCTTCTAAATCCCGGATACCGCTTCTGTCGCTGCAATCCGAGCCATGACCGCGCCTCTCACCAGACCGGTTCCACTCGGATAGTTGTGATAGAAGAATCCTCCCGTGACCTCTCCCACCGCATAGAGCCCCTTGATTGGACGTTCAGAGGTATCGATGACTTGAGCCTTCTCGTTCGTCCTCAAGCCCCCGTAGGTCATCGTAAGTCCGCACACGACTGCAAAGGCTCGATAGGGGGGCGTATCGATCTTCTGGGCCCAGTTCGTCTTGTCCGGCCTCAGACCTTGGGTACGTCGTCCATCAAGTCTGTAGGGGACAAACGGTCTGTCGTCATCAACGATGGCCTCATTATAGGCCTTGATTGTGGCTAGAAATCTTTCAACAGGGATGTCCAGATCCTCTGCCAGTTCTTCGAGGGAGTCGCTCTCTACGCGTTCGGCCTCTTGATAACCGGGCCTTAAGAGCGGGATCACCTTGGCGTCAAAGATTTGAAAGGCCACGGATCCCGGCTGCTTCAAAATCTCCTTTCCGAATTTGGCGTAGGTAAAGACCTGCAAATCCTCTCCTTCGTCGACAAACCTTTCCCCATTGCGGTTGACGATGATGCAAAAGGGGTAGGAATATCTTTCGGAGCCCGCTGAAGCCGCTTCGATCATGGGCGAATCTTCGCTCACGATCGAGGCGTGGCACCCTCCCCAATGACCCACAAGTTGAGCACCCAGGGCGCTTGCCATCACAATCCCATCTCCCGTATCATACCGCGTGCCGCGAAGCTTCACCAGATCCCAGTTTTCACCCAGGTAGCGTCTCCTCCAGGCGGGGTTGGCCTGAAATCCGCCGCAGGACATGATAACGTTCTTCGCGTCGATCCGGATCGAGCCATCGACGCCTCTGGCTGCTACGCCGCAGACCTTGCCATCCGCATCCGTGAGGAGCGAAGAGGCCGCCGTTTCGTAGAGGACCTCGATGTCCCGCCTCTCCATGATCCCGTAAAGCATCTCTACCAGCCCCTCTCCGGTCCCTAGGGCCACAAGGGCCAGCTGCCCGGCGGACCATAAGAGACGGTTGCCGACCCTGGCCATGTGTTCGGGGTTAAGATCCCATTGCACCCCCTGCTCCTTCATCCACATGACCGTTTCATAGGACTTGTTCACGAAAATCTCCGTGAACCTTCTATCCGATCGGCCTTCGGAAAGCTTGATCACCTTGTTATAGAAATCATCCTTTGAATAGGGCTCAATCTCGACCTCTCCTTTAGGCAGGGTCGTTCCTCTCAGCAGGGGCTCATAATCCTTCGTGCCTTCCGAGGCAATCCTGAAGAGGCCCCCGGAAAGACGGCTGTTTCCACCCCGCGCCTTCTTCGGCGCTTTTTCAATGACGAGAACATGGGCCCCGCGATTCTTGGCCTCAATGGCCGCAACCAGACCGGCGTTGCCTCCCCCCACAATGGCAATATCGCAATTCATTTTTTTCTTTACATCCATTATTGGGGCTCCTTTATTTTTTCGATAAGTTCAGGAACGAATTCGAGGATATTGTCCACGACACCGTAATGGGCAACATCAAAAATCGGCGCCAAGGGATCTTTATTCACGGCGATGATGATTCTTGAGGTACCCATCCCTGCCAAATGATTGGCCTGACCGGAGATTCCCAGGGCCAGATAGATCGTAGGCATGACTGTACGTCCCGAGATGCCGACCTGATGGGCAGCGGGCAGCCATCCGAGATCGACCACAGGGCGTGAACAGGAGATCATCCCTCCCAGCTTTTCTGCCAACTCTCTCATGAGAGGCAGATGTTCAGGGTCGCCCAAGCCTCGGCCGACCGAGATCAAAATCTCGGCCTTAGTAATATCCTCGACCCCCTCCAGGCTCTCTTCGCTTATTCCCAAGACCTCACTCTTTTCCGGCGCCCACGAGTGTCTCCAGGGAATTGGGGTGATAGAAACAGTGCGTTCGGTCAGAGGGGGGGGGCCGTCTTCCTTCCAGGCCCCTTTCTGAACACTGATGACCGCGCCCCTTTCAAGATTGACGGCCAGGCATACGATCAGCTTGCCTCCCTGAATGGGCCGTCTAAAAAGGGCCTGACCATCGGTCCAATCCAAACCCACACAGTCCGTCACCACAGGAATCCCCAGGTCCCAGCCTACCGCAGGGCCGACTTCCATCCCCTGATGCGTAAAACCGACAAAGAGCAGCGCAGGGCCGTTCTCTTTAATAATGTCTGCCAGGATCTTTGAAATCATCTCCGTATTCGACTCAGACCCTGGGGGGACATCCACCCTGATCAGCTCGTCAACCCAACCGCCAAGCTGAGAGTCCTTTCCCTCCAGCTGCTTCCCGATGCTTATCCCTACGAGAGGGCCTCGAAGCGCTGCTGAAATCTTTCTGATCCCCGAGGCCATCTGTTTCGACATCGCATCAATGCCCTCTTCCGAGGGTTCCATATAAATAAAGCTCTTCATGGCCAATATCCTTTCCACCCGTAACGGGGCACCCTAAACGGCCTTCCTGATGATCTCCAGGAGTCTGCCTGCCTTCTCGGGCCGGGCCCCTTCGATCATTTCAGCATGGCCCTCTCTGGAGGGAAGAGCGACTTCCCTTGCCTCATAGGCCATCATGCCCGAGATCGTCTGCCCGGCCTTTACCATATCGAGTTTACCCCAGAGTTTCACGGGGAGGTTCCTTGCCTTTTGTCGCTTCACATTCGACAAATAACGGAGGCGTTGAATCCCCGACTGCACACAGAGAACCGCCGGCAATGTTAATCTCATTTCCGCCTTTTTTCCGCCTCCGATCTCTTTTTTTACCCTTACGTGGGTTTCATCGAGGTCCGAAATTTCGACCACCGCGTAGGCTAGTCCCATGCCGAGCGCCCTCGACAGATAGACCCCCACTTCGCCGCCCATCCAGTCCTCCGACTGAACGCCTACCAGAACCAGTTGAGGTGCAAGTTCTTTCAAGGGAGGGATTAAGCCGCTGGCGATCCTTTCCGGGAGGCTGGTCTCCGCGTCGATTCGTAAGGCCTGATCAATACCTTTGGCCAGTGCAATATAGAGCACCTCTTGGGCCCTTAAAGGTCCGACGGTCAAGGCAACGGTCTCGGCCTTGTAAGCGTTTTTGAGGGATACGGCTGCCTCCAGGGCATAGGCGTCGAACTCGTTGATATAGAACTCGGTATCCCTGAAATGAACATCCCCGTTCGCGACATGGGCACACTCTAAGGTGGTATCGACGGGGACCCCTTTACAACAGACAGCAATACGCATGATCTCATCTCCTCTAGTGAACTATTTTCTCGCTCACGGGGACATATATCTGACGACTCAAACATTGGCTGCCGCTTCCGCTCCGGCAATGCGGCCCATGACCGCCCCTCGCACCAGACCCGTTCCGCTCGGATAGTTATGATAAAAAAACCCGCCCGTGACTTCTCCCACGGCATAAAGCCCTTTGATGGAACGATCAGAGGTATCGATCACTTGTGCCTTCTCATTCGTCTTTAGCCCCCCATAAGTCATGGTCAGCCCGCACACCACGGCATAGGCCTGATAAGGGGGTGTATCGATCTTCTGTGCCCAGTTCGTCTTGTCAGGCATCAGGCCGCGGGTGTGTCGGCCGTCCCGTTTATAGGTCATAAAGGGCTGATCGTCGTTCACGAGGGCCTCATTGAAATTCTTGACCGTCCTGAGGAAACGGGTGACGTTGATATCCAACTCTTCGGCCAGTTCCTCTAGCAAATGGCTCTCCACTTTCTGGGCACTCTGATATTCGGGCCTCAAGATAGGGTTCACCTTGGCGTCAAAGATTTGAAAGGCCACGGATCCGGGTTGCTTCAGGATCTCTTTTCCGTATTTCGCATAGGTGAAGACCAGGAAATCTTCTCCCTCATCAACGAACCTTTCTCCTTCACGGTTGACTATGATACCATACTGATAGGAATAACGTTCGGAGCCTGCCGAAGCCGCTTCGATCATGGGCGAATCTTCGCTCACGATAGAGGCATGGCAGCCCCCCCAGTGTCCCGCAAGCTGAGCGCCGATAGCGCTGGCCATCACAATCCCATCTCCCGTATCATACCGTGTGCCCCGAAGCTTCACCAGGTCCCAGTTTTCGCCTAAGTAACGTCTCCTCCAGGCGGGGTTGGCCTGAAAACCGCCGCAGGCGAGGATGACGGCCCCGGCATCGACCTGCATAAAGCCATCGACACCTCTGGCCACCACGCCCCGTACCTTGCCGTCCGCATCCATGAGGAGCGAAGATGCCGCTGTTTCATAGATAACCTCGATCCCCCGCCTCTCCGCAATGCCGTAAAGCATCTCCACCAAACCCTCCCCGGCGCCAAGGGCCACCAAGACCGTCTGGCCGGCAGGCCAGAACAGGCGATCTCCGAATCTGACCATGTGGGCAGGATTGAGGTCCCACTGCAGTCCCTCCTCCTTCATCCACATGGCGGTCTCCAAGGACCTATCCACGAAAATCTCCGTGAACCTTCTATCTGATCTCCCTTCGGAGAGTCTGATCACCTTGTTATAAAAATCATCCTTCGAATAGGGCTCAATATCCAGATCTCCCTTCGGCAGCTTTGTTCCCTTCAGCAGCGGTTCATAATCCTTTGTACCCTCCGCAGCGATCCTGAAAAGCCCGCCCGAAAGTCGGCTGTTGCCTCCCCGCGCCTTCTTCAGTCCTTTTTCTATCAGGATAACCTTTGCCCCCCTTCTCTTCGCCTCAATGGCAGCGACCAGGCCTGCATTTCCACCCCCCACGATCAGCACATCACATTTGATTGTCTTTTTCGGTTCCATCTCTTATCTCCTCTTTCCTGCCATAAGACGTCTAACTCTTCTCCCTTTTTGGTAAGGAAGATGTTTTTTTGGGCCCTTTCATGGCTTTCGAGTCTCCCTCCAAGAGCGATTTCATCCGGTTCCCCACATAATGGATGTGATCCCTCATGGCCAAAGAGGCCATTTCAAGATTTCCCTCCTTAAGATGCCTCAAGGTCCTCCAGTGATTTTCCAGGACCCTTTTCGAATGGTCCGGAGGGCTCTCAAACTTCGACAGAAATTGACTCAGGATTTGCATCAAGGATTCGTGAAGCATGATGAAGATAACGTTCTTGGAGCCTTGGGCCAGCAGTCTATGGAATGAGATGTTTTTTTCTCTGGTTCT
>JAZDGZ010000736.1:0-6852 GCA_043806375.1 Pseudomonadota bacterium
GTCATTCCTTTTTTGATACCTTCATAAAAAGTCAAAAAACAACTTTTTACTTGGCGGGGAAAGGGCTTCCCCTCTCCCGCCGCTTGAAGTAAATTCAAGCGGTTCCACCCTCACCCCAGGCCGGGGCTTACTCGCCCTCGGCCTGCTGATGGACTTATTACGAGTCCATCAGCTCATAGCGATGCTGTATTATGTCCATTCGAGGAAGGCAGATTAATACATACCCTTGTCCCTTTTCCGGGACATCCCTCGCTCGTGATACCTAATGTTCCACCGTGTCCTTCAACTATGCGCCTGCAGATTGACAATCCCAATCCTGTGCCTTTCCCTTCCGGTTTCGTGGTATAAAAAGGTTCCATAACTTTGGATAAAATCTCGGGCGGTATACCCACACCCGTATCGGCAATCTCTATGACCACAAAGGCTTTGCCTTTGTGGTCAGGGGCCGGGGATCGGGGATCGGGGGTCTGGGTTGCCCCTGATCCCCGATCCCTGACCCCTGACCCCTGATCCCCGACTTCAGACCCCTGACCCCTGATCTCTGACCCCTGATCCCCGACCTCAGATCCCTGATCCCCGATCCCTGACACCTGATCCCTGACCCCTGACCCCTGTTTAAACACCCGGATTGTAAGCTTTCCTCCTTCAGGCATCGCGTCACTTGCATTCATAAACAGATTCAGAAACAACTGTCTCAATTGCTGACGATCTGCATGGATAGTAGTCGCCCCGGGTTCAAATTTCGGTTCAACTGCAATATTGCGCTTGCGTAATTGGTAAATAATAAGTTCAAGTGTTTTTTCAATCTCATCACACACATTCACAGTGGAAATCTGCGGTTGACTACGGCGGCTGAATTGCAGGAGATTGCTCACGAGATTGCCCATCCGTTCGACTTCGTGACCGATGATCTCCAGTTTCCGCCGACGAGGATCATCCTCGTTGGTTTGAGAAATGAGCATTTCGACACTCAGGGTTACAGTGGTAAGTGGATTGTTCAGTTCATGGGCAATACTCGACGCCAGTTCTCCCAAGGTAGCAAGCTTCTCTGCCTGCATGAGTTGCTGTGAAACGGTCTTTATCTCTTCGTTCGTTTCCTGAAGAGCTGATTCCGCCTTTTCACGCACCCTGATCTGTTCCAACAGCTCCGTATTAGCTTTCTTAAGATCAGCCGTACGCATCTTCACCTTCATTTCCAGCTCTTCGTACGATTTTCTCAACTCTTCTTTTGTAGCCTGCAGTTCATGGAGTTTATTCCCGAGCTCTTCGTTGACATCCTCAAGGACCTCTTTTATTGTGATAAGTTCATGGTTTTTCATCACCATGTCTTCGTACATGGAAATGAGGAGTGTCAGGATCTGGGAGCGGTTTGATGTTACGGCAACATTTTTCCCGGCAAAATCAATTTTCAGAATCTCTCCGGGCCGGTCATTTTTATCACCGGCAGGTGCTAAGATAAGCTGGTTTATCTTGGCAAGCAGATATTTTTCATCATAAGGCTTACTGACATAACTGTCTGCGTTGACGTTCAGCGCCTCGATCACATCAGACGGGTCGGTCAATGTGGTGAGCAGAATAATGGGAATTTCCTTTAAGCCCGGCTCCTGCTTGATCAACCGGCACATTTCATAGCCGTTCATCTCCGGCATCTGGATATCGCTGATAATCAGGTTGGGTTTGGATCTTTTCGCCTCTGCGATACCTTCCCTGCCGTTGGCAGCCACGGTGACCATAAAACCCTGTTCCCGGAGCTGGATTTCCAGCTGCTTTGCCTGGGTCGCGCTGTCTTCGACAATCAGAATATCGTATATGCCTTTATTGCTTGATTCCATTGTTTGACCTCACTTAAGAGAACGGTTCACGGTTATCGGTTCGCAGTTCACAGTTTCTTCAATGAACTATGCAACGATTGAAGCATTTTGGATATCGATTTCAACTCCTGAATTAATTCTTTCGCATCTAAATCTGAAAATATATTAACCTCTTGTGAAATATAAATCTGTGTTCTCAGCTCTGCAGCCGATCCTTGTGCAATATTTATAAACCTTTGGAAATCCGGAATACTCTTTCTTTCACTTCCTTCAGCAATGTTTGATGGAATAGATATAGATGAGCGCAGCATTTGATCTTTCATTCCATAATCATGGCAATCCCTTAATAATTTATAAAGACGTACTGATAATCTGCATGATTTCTTCCAAACCTCTAAATCTTCAAAAGAGGACCCCATAATTTTCCTCTACCCTTGTTTTTTTAACCGTAAACTGTGAACCGAAAACTGTGAACGGTCACTTAATTCACTGTCTTTATTCCCCTTTCTCCCGGAGCCTCACCCTGGCCAGGGTCTTGACCTTGGTTAAGAGTTCCTGCTTCCAGTCGTCGTCATTAACCGCGCTCTTGCTGATCACATCAAGAGCACCCGCTTGCATTGCTGTGAAAACCAAGTTGTATGCCAGTTCGTTTTCGGAACCACTAATGATAAGAATGGGGATGGGATTGGCTGCCATAATGCGTCTTGTCGCTTCCAGACCATCCATATCAGGGATGACAACATCCATCGTAATCAAATCGGGCCGCAAATCGGCAGCCATCTCCACGGCCTGACGGCCGTTTGT
This sequence comes from Pseudomonadota bacterium, assembly GCA_043806375.1. Taxonomy (GTDB): domain Bacteria; phylum Desulfobacterota; class DSM-4660; order Desulfatiglandales; family HGW-15; genus JAZDGZ01. The sequence goes on from JAZDGZ010000736.1 coordinate 2,616, forward strand.
TGCCTGACCCACCACATCAATCTCTCCATCGCTCTCCAGTAAAAGGGTCAGCTTCTTTGCCCATGTGGGAGAATCTTCGACTACCAGTACCCTGATCATATAACCTCCTTAAAAAACAGTTGCCGGTTGCCAGTTAACCGTTAACCGGTAACTAATTCCTTCAAACGGTCGCTGATCATTTCGAGTGGCAATACCTCATTAACGGCGCCCATCGCGATTGCCTCCTTGGGCATGCCAAAAATTATGGAGGATGCCTCGTCCTGGGCTATTGTGTAACCGCCGGCGTCATGGAGCTTCTTTAGTCCCCGGGCGCCATCTGAACCCATTCCCGTAAGAATTACGCCTACCGTTGCCGGGCCGTTCCCTGATGAGGCTGCCGATTCGAAAAGAGCAGTCGCCGAGGGACAATGGCCGTCCACGGGGGGCATCTCTTTCAGCCAGGCACTACCGCCCGACATTACAGTCAGGTGCTTCTCGTCCGGCGCCAGATAGACCGTCCCCGTCTTAAGCTTTTCATATGGCTGTGCCACCTTTACCTGCAAGGGGGTCGTTTCATTCAACCAGGTAGCAAGGCCGTTTATAAAACCCCGTGACATATGCTGTACCACCAGAATCGGCGCGGGAAAACCGGCCGGCAGCCGGCTCAGGATAACCTGAAGGGCCGGCGGGCCTCCCGTGGAAACGCCTACGGTAACCAGACGGAGAGGTTGCATGCGCGAACCGTTGCGTCTCTCGGCCTTTCCCGGCATTTTCGATGGTTCCATCTGTGACCATTTGGTTCTCCTGACCACCTTGACATCAGCCATCGCCTTTAGCTGGGAAATGAGACTGCCCGCTTGTGGAGCTATCTCCGGCATTCCTTTCGGTTTGCGTAAGACCATCAAAGCACCGCATTCGATGGCTTTGAATGTAATTCCCAGTCTGATGTCGGACTCGGTAGAGGTCAGTACAACGATCGGCCGCGGCATCTCCGCCATGATATGACGGATTGCCTCGTAACCATCAATCCCGGGCATATGGATGTCCATGGTGATAATATCCGGGTTGAGCTTCCGGCAAAGCGCTATGGCATCCTCGCCGTTTGCCGCTTCTCCCACTACCTGTATTCCCGGATCGCTCTCGAGTATTCTCCTGATGAGAATGCGCAGCGTCGGGGAGTCGTCAACGATCAGAACACGTACCATTTATTCCACTCCATTGAACAGTTGACGGTTCACGGTTCACAGTTGTTTCGAGGACCCCATAATTTCCCTCTGCCTTCTGTTTTTAACTGTGAACCGATAACCGTAAACTGTAAACGGTTAGTTCAGTATTTATCCAATCAGCCTCTCGACCGTTGCCAGGAGGTCCCTTTGGTCAAATGTTCCCTTGATAATGTAGGCATCCGCACCGGCTTCCATACCCCGGATCTTGTCCTGGGGAGTTTCGAGGGATGTAACAAGCACCACGGGCCGGTCCTTGAGCTTATCATGACCTTTGATTTTCTTAGTCAGGACAAAGCCGTCCATGCGCGGCATGTTAATATCGGCCACGATTCCATCAACGGTCTCTCGCTGAAGGATGGCCCAGGCTTCCTCGCCGTCGGCGGCCACCATGACCTGATAACCGGCATTTTCCAGGATATTTTTTTCCAGGGTGCGGGTCGTTATGGAATCGTCCACCACGAGCACGCGGCGACGGGCGACCTCCTTGACCTGAACCGGGATGGTTGCGGTAATCCCCGCGCCCTTTTGGGCCGATTTTACGAGGTCTGCCACGTTCAGGATCATCACGACCTGGCCATCACCCAATATCGCCGCCCCGGAAATGTTGCGCACGCGGCTGAACTGGCGCCCCATGCCCTTTATGACCACTTCCTGCGTTCCGTAGAGATCGTCTATCCGAAAGGCCATTTTTTTCTCCGCTACGCCCACCACCACGATCGGGATTTTCTGTCCGGCAGTGAAAGGCGCTTCCGCTCCCGGCAGTTCCAGAACCCGGGCCAGAGAGAAAAGCGATAGCGGACGTCCTGAAACACGGATCGCCAGCTTCCCCTCGACGCTGCCGATCTCCTCCACCTTCACTTTGAGGATGCGAACGACGGTCGTCGTTGGAATCGACACGATCTGTCCGGCCACCCCCATCAGGAGCACGTGGCTGGTGGCGAGCGTCAGAGGCAGGGTCAGCGTGAAGGTGGCGCCTTTCCCCGCGTCTGTGTTCACATCAACCATCCCCTGAAGCTGTTCCAGGTTTTTACGCACCACGTCGAGGCCTATGCCCCGGCCGGAGATCTCGGTCACCTCCCGGTGCGTGGAGAGCCCCGAACGGTACATGAGATCGAGGATCTCGCGATCCTTCATCCCTCCGATCTCCTGTGATTTCAGGAGATCCCGTTGCAGGGCCGCCTGTTTTACGGCATTCAGGTCAATTCCAGCCCCGTCATCGGAAACCGTAAGGACAATGGTATTCCCTTTTTGCGCAGCCCGGAGCCGGATGGTCCCCGCCCGCGGCTTGCCTGCCGCCTCCCGGACATCGGGGGATTCGATGCCGTGGTCAACGGCATTGCGCAGCAGGTGGGTCAGGGGATCCTTCATCATATCCAGGAGCTGCCGGTCGACCTCCGTATCAGCCCCTTCCACCTTGAGGTTGACTTCCTTGCCCTGTTCTCTTGCCAGGTCGCGCACCATGCGCGGATACAGTTCGAAGAGAGTCGCCGTAGGCAGCATGCGCACCCTGCGCACCCCGTCATGCATATCATCAGTCAGAAGGGAGAGATACCTGTAATCACTTGTAAAATGGCGCTGCAGGGCCTGGATTTCAGTACCGATGTTCTTGAGATTATCTCCGTTTACGTCCAGAAAATCGATAAGCCGGTTCACCTCCGGCCGGTGCCCTTCCTGGCGCTTCAGGAGACGGTAATCGCCCCGCACCTTGCTCCAGTTTTTCTGCCAGCGGTTCATCCGCTGTCCGGCATCTCTGATCTCGTTCAACCGCTGCTCAGTCCTCATACGGGCAACCATTAGCTCACCCATGCGGTCCATAAGGTTGTCCACCTTGGCCGTAGAGACACGGATGGTCTCAGCTGCTGGTGATGAAGCAGGCGTTCGCGCCGGTGATGAAGCTGGAGTTGGCGTCTCTGATGGCACCGATGGGGATACTCCCTCAGGCGATTCAACGGGCGCCGGTGGCGGGGTTGTCCCCAGGGGCGCCTTTGTCGGTATTTCAGTTCCCCCGGTTGAAACAGACCCCATTTTAATTTCTTCCAAATCCGCCAACACTTTTACTCTTTTTCCTGTGACGAGTTCGCTTCCAGCCAGATAAGCATCCATGGCCTCTTGCAGGGCATCTGCGGAATGAAAGAGGGTGTCGAATATTTCCGGACGGACAGGTAACTCGCCCCGCTGGATCATCCCCATGACATCTTCCATCCGATGGGCTATCTTTTCAATCTCCCTTATTTTCACTGCCCGCGCCCCACCCTTGATGCTATGGACAGCGCGGAAAAGGTCGGCAATAAGTTGTTCCCGCTCTTCCCCGGAAGGATCTTTTTCCAGAGACAGCAAGCCCCTGTTGAGTACGCCGAGAAGATCCCCCAGCTCGGCCTGAAAGGCGGTCAGAAGTTCCTGCTTTATGTCTTCACTTGTGTTCATGGGTTCCTCCAGGTTCAACGGTTCACGGTTCACGGTTTACGGTTCACCGGTAACCGATAACCGGTAACTGTTAACCGTTATTTCTCCACCTTCTTGCTCAACTGTGAAGCCAGCGCATTGAGATTATGGGCCGCCTTTTCCGCCTGCTTCGTGCCGATATCGCTCTGAACGGTGGCCTGGTTGATGCTACCCATGGCCGTAACGATCTGATCCATCCCGGCCAACTGCTGCTTCGTGCTGACCGCAACCTGCTGGGCCGCCTGGGCCGCCTGCTGGATGCGCTCCCGGATTGAACGGATCGCCTCCCCCGTCGTCTGTGTCAACAGAACGCCGGACTCGGCCCGTTTGGTCCCTTCTTCGGTTACCATCACGGCCGTGTTGGCCGCCTTCTGGATCTCTCCCAGGATGTCTTTCACCTGGGCCGTCGCCTGCCGTGATTGCTCAGCCAGACCCCGAACTTCGCCCGCCACGATGGCAAAACCCTTCCCCGCCTCTCCGGCGCGCGCCGCCTCGATGGCCGCGTTCAAAGCCAGGAGGTTGGACTGGTCCGCAATGTCGTTCACCGTAGCAATAATCTCGCCTATCTGCTGGGTCTGCTCGCTTAAACT